>CATJWG010000223.1 GCA_949744165.1 uncultured Eubacteriales bacterium
ACAGTTGCACATGGTGGACTTGACCTTGTACAGGCTCTTTTCCACGTTCTCGTGCAGCGAGCCGGCGTAGGTAACGTAGGAGTCCACCCCCTCCTCAAATGTAAGGCCCTCCTTACCGCCGACGTCGTAGCGCTGCCAGTTGCGCGCCCGGTTTGAGCCTTCGCCCCAATACTCCTTTACATAGCTGCCGTTGACGTACAGCTTCGGCGTGGGGCTTTCGTCAAAGCGGGCAAAGTACCGGCCGAGCATAAGGAAGTCCGCTCCCATCGCAAGTGCCAGCGTCATGTGGTAGTCATGCACAATACCGCCGTCGGAGCATATGGGCACATACACGCCGGTTTTTTCGAAATACTCGTCCCGCGCCGCAGCGACGTCGATAAGCGCGCTGGCCTGTCCGCGGCCTATGCCCTTAGTCTCACGCGTGATGCAGATAGAGCCGCCGCCTATACCGACCTTTACAAAGTCAGCACCCGCCTCGGCTAAAAACATAAAGCCTTCGCGGTCAACCACGTTGCCAGCACCGACCTTAACGTCCTCCCCGTACTCGGAGTGTATCCAGTCAAGCGTGTGCTTCTGCCAGCAGGAGTAACCCTCGGACGAGTCGATGCACAGAACGTCCGCGCCCGCCTTGATAAGCGCAGGCACGCGCTCGGCGTAATCACGGGAGTTGATGCCTGCTCCAACCATGTATCGCTTTTCCGCGTCGAGCATTTCCAGAGGATTTTCCTTGTGGCTGGCGTAGTCCTTACGGAAAACAAAGTAAATAAGATGCCCACGGCTGTCGATAATCGGCAGGGCGTTGAGCTTGTGGTCCCAGATTATGTCGTTGGCCTCCTTGAGCGTGGTGTTGGCCGGAGCCGTCACCAGACGCTCAAAGGGCGTCATGAAGCTCTCCACCTTCTCGTCAGTCGACATGCGGCTTACGCGGTAGTCACGACTGGTAACTATGCCCAGAAGGCGTCCGGTAGACGTGCCGTCGTCCGTGACCGCTACGGTGGAGTAGCCGTTTTTCTCCTTGAGTGCGAGTATGTCAGCCAGGGTGTGGCGCGGCGTCACATTTGAGGCGCTGACCACAAAACCGGACTTGTAATTTTTCACGCGCGCGACCATGGCCGCCTCGTCGGCTATGCTCTGCGAGCCGTAGATAAACGACACCCCGCCCTCCTTGGCAAGCGCAATAGCCAGCGTATCGTCCGACACGGACTGCATTATCGCCGAGGTCATGGGAATATTGAGCGATATCTTCGGCTGCTCCCCCTTCTTAAAACGCACAAGCGGGGTTTTCAGCGACACATTTGCCGGTATGCAGTGCTCGGAGGTATAGCCCGGAATCAACAGATATTCACTGAACGTGCGTGAAGGCTCGTTATAATAATATGCCATAAATCGTTTCCTCCCGTCTAAATATTTTTATCTGAAGTAATTGACCGCTGATTCAAATAGCTTCATGTCATAGCGGCCCGGAACATTTTTGTACAGCCCTTCTCCGATTCTCTCGGAGTGGCCCATTTTACCGAACACGCGTCCGTCGGGCGAGCAGATGCCTTCCACGGCGCAGACCGAGCCGTTGGGATTAAAACGCACATCCATCGTCGGCATGTCGTCAAAGTTAACGTACTGCGTGGCTATTTGCCCTGTCTTTGCCAGCGCCTTTATAAGCTCCGGAGAGGCGTAAAAACGGCCTTCACCGTGGGATATTGGCACTGTGTACACCTCGCCCACTCGCGTTCCCGCCAGCCACGGCGACATATTCGAGGCTATGCGCGTACGCACAAGGCGCGACTGATGCCTGCCTATGACGTTGTAGGTCAGCGTCGGGCAGTCCTCGTCCGTGTCTATTATTTCGCCGTAGGGTACCAGACCTAATTTTATCAGTGCCTGGAAGCCGTTGCATATGCCGGCCATGAGCCCGCCGCGCTTGCCCAGCAGCTCGTTGACCGCGTCCTTTACCGCGCCATTGCGGAAAAATGCGGTTATAAATTTGCCCGAGCCGTCCGGCTCGTCGCCGCCGGAGAAACCTCCGGGGATAAAAATAATCTGGCTTTCTCCAACACGCTTTGCAAAATACCCCACGGACTCCGCGATACCGGCAGAGCTGAGATTCCTTATAACCACTGTCTCGGCCTCTGCCCCCGCGGCGTTGAGCGCGCGCGCGGTGTCATACTCGCAGTTGCTGCCCGGGAAAACCGGAATCAGCGCCAGCGGGCGTGCAGCCCTCATTACGTGCGGCGCGTCAGCTTTACCCGCCCAGGCAAAGCCCGGCGTATCCCCTTCCGGAGTGGGAATGTTGCAGGCGTACACGCTCTCAAGCTTACCCTCATATAGTCCCAGCAGGCGTGAAAGCTCCACGCTCTCGCCGCCGAGGCTTATTTCACACTTTTCCGTTAGCCGCCCGAGAGGCTCACCCACGTCCGCCGCGCCCGTCAACTCGATTACAAACGAGCCGTAACTGTAGGAGAAAATGTCCTCCCGCGTAACGCCCGCGGCATAATCGAAGCCGAGCATGTTCCCAAAGCACATCTTCATCACTGCCTCGGCAACGCCGCCGATGCCCGGCGTGTACACCGCCGATGCCGTTCCGGAGGCAATAAGCTCGTGCACCGTCTCAAAATTCTTCAGCAACGAAGCTATGACCGGCAGTCCGCTTTCGTCGTACTCGGGACGGAGAATGACAACCTCGTGTCCCGCTTTTTTGAACTCATTGGAGATTATATCGTCCGTAGTCGCTGTCGTCACCGCGAAGGAGACAAGTGTGGGCGGAACGCTTATGTCTTCAAAGCTGCCGCTCATGGAATCCTTGCCGCCTATAGCCGCCATTTTCAGCTGCTTCTGCGCCTCAAATGCGCCGAGCAGCGCCGCCAGCGGCTTGCCCCATCTCTCTGGAGCTCGGTCAAGGCGCTCAAAATACTCCTGGAAGGTCAGATAAATGTCCCTCGGCGGCGCACCGTGGACAATGAGTCTGCAAACCGACTCAACCACGGCTAAAAATGCACCGTGATAGGGACTTTTTTCGGTTATGAAGGGGTTATAGCCCCAGGCCATTAGCGAGCAGGCGTTTGTGTTCTGCTTACGCATGGAAATTTTATTGACCATCGCCTGTATCGGCGTGAGCTGGTACTTTCCGCCGAATGGCATAAGCACCGTACCCGCGCCTATGGTCGAGTCAAAGCGCTCGGCCAGTCCGCGGCGTGAGCAGACGTTCAAATCGCCCGCCAGCTCCTCGTACCCTGCCACGAACCCCTCGGGGATAGGCTTTTTAAAATCCTGCGGCGCGGCGGCAGCGGCCTCGGCGTGCTTTTCCGCGCCGTTGGTGTCCAGAAACGCGCGGGCGACGTCTACTATTCTCCGTCCGTTCCAGCTCATACGCAGGCGCGGCGCGGCCGTCACCTTGGCTATGACAGTGGACTCAAGATTCTCGCCTGCAGCGATGGCGCACAACCGCCCCGCGTCCTGCGGCGCGACGACCACGGCCATGCGCTCCTGCGACTCGGAAATGGCCAGCTCCGTGCCGTCCAACCCCTCGTACTTCTTCGGCACGGCATTGAGGTCAATGTCCAGTCCGTCAGCCAGCTCGCCTACGGCTACAGACACGCCGCCCGCGCCAAAATCGTTGCAGCGCTTTATAAGCCTTGACGCCTCAGCGTTGCGGAAAAGGCGCTGGAGCTTTCTCTCCTCAGGCGCGTTGCCCTTCTGCACCTCCGCCCCGCAATTCTCAACCGAGTGGGCGTTATGCGCTTTGGACGAACCGGTGGCGCCGCCTATGCCGTCGCGCCCCGTGCGTCCTCCGAGGAGTATCACCACGTCGCCCGGCTCCGGACGCTCACGGCGGACATTAGCCGCGGGCGCGGCGGCTATTACAGCGCCAATCTCCATGCGTTTGGCCGCGTATCCGTCGTGGTAAATTTCGTCCACCTGTCCCGTGGCAAGGCCAATCTGGTTGCCGTAGGACGAGTATCCCTCTGCGGCGGTTACGACAAGTTTTTTCTGAGGCAGCTTGCCGGGTATGGTCTGCTCAATCGGGCGCAGCGGGTCCGCCGCGCCGGTCACGCGCATGGCCGCATAGACGTAGCTTCTGCCTGACAGCGGGTCGCGTATCGCGCCTCCTATGCAGGTGGCTGCGCCGCCAAAGGGCTCTATCTCCGTGGGGTGGTTGTGCGTCTCGTTCTTGAACAGCAGTAGGTAATCCTCATCCTGACCGTCAACCTTTATCTTTATCTTAACCGTGCAGGCGTTTATCTCCTCGGACTCGTCAAGCTTGTCCAGAAGCCCCTTCTGACGGAGGTATTTCGCCGCTATGGTGCCCAGGTCCATGAGCGTTACCGGCTTTGTACGCCCCAGTTCGGCGCGCACGGCCAAATAGTCGTCATACGCCCTTTGCAGCAGCGGGTCCGCCAGCTCCACGGAATCTATCACCGTGTTGAAGGTAGTGTGGCGGCAGTGGTCGGACCAGTATGTGTCTATCATGCGTATTTCGGTTATGGTCGGCTCGCGCTCCTCGCCGCGGAAATAGTCGCGGCAACAAAGCGCGTCTCCCAGGTCCATCGCAAGTCCCCGATCGGCAATGAATTTTTCCAGCCCCGCCTCGTCGAGCGCACAGAAGCCCTCCAGCGTCTCCACCGTCTCGGGAGCGCCGTACTCGGGTGTGAGCGTTTCCGGCTTTTCAAGCGCTGCCTCACGGCTGTCCACAGGGTTAATGACGTACTTTTTAACCGCCTCAACCTGCTCCGGCGTCAGCGCCCCATACAGCGCGTACACCCTCGCCGTGCGCACAGCAGGCTTCTCTCCCTGAGAGATTATCTGTATGCACTGCGCTGCCGAGTCCGCACGCTGGTCGTACTGCCCCGGCAGGTACTCCACGGCGAACACAGCCGCCGCGTCTGTGGGCAGCTCGTCTCCCACAATGTCAAGCTGCGGCTCTGACAGTACGGTTTTCACCGCGTAGTCGAAAAGCTCCGGCTCAAGCCCTTCAATGTCGTATCGGTTGAAAAGCCTCAGACGCTCAAGCTGCTCTATGCCCAAAAAACTGCGTATATCCTCGCGCAGGCTGCTTGCCGCATGGGCCAGCCCGCCCTTTTTTTCCACGTAAACCCTGTATACCATAAGCTTACACCTCCGCGCTCATTTCAGGGCTGCAAGCGCCCTTTGCCCTATGTCATGCCTGTAATAAGCGTTGCCGAAGCGCACCTTTTCCACCTGCTCATACGCCTTGCTCACCGCCACTGGCAAATCCGCCGCCGTGGCTGTCACGCCGAGCACGCGCCCGCCGTTTGTCAGCAGCCTTCCGCCTTCAAGTTTCGCGCCGGCAACGAACACGTCCGCGTCAATCCCAACATCCACGCTTATCTCATAACCCTTTTCGTAACGCTCGGGGTAGCCGTCGGAGGCCATAACTACGCAGCAGGCCGCGCCGCCGGAAAACTCCACTGGAGTCTCGGCAAGCGTCCCTTCACGGCAGGCGCGCATTACGGTCAGTAAATCGCTTTTCAACAGCGGCAAAACCACCTGCGTCTCGGGGTCTCCGAAGCGGCAGTTGTACTCTATGACCTTCGGCCCTTCGGGCGTGAGCATGAGCCCAAAGTACAGGCAGCCCTTAAAACTTCTGCCCTCGGCGTTCATCGCCTCAATCGTGGGCAGGAAAATTTCCCTCATGCACCGCTCGGCAATCTCCGCGGTGTAGTACGGGTTTGGCGCTATGGTGCCCATGCCGCCGGTATTCAGGCCCTCGTCGTTATCGCGTGCGCGCTTGTGGTCCATCGACGAGACCATGGGCACGACTGTTTTCCCGTCCGTAAACGACAGCACCGACACCTCCGGACCCGTCAAAAATTCTTCCACGACCACCTGGCTGCCGCTGTCTCCGAATTTGCGGTCCTCCATTATGGTCCTTACCGCAGCGCTGGCCTCATCGTGGTCCTGCGCGATAATCACGCCTTTGCCCAGCGCCAGGCCGTCGGCCTTTATCACCGCTGGCATCTTCGCACGCTCGAGATAATCCAGCGCCGCTGCGGAGTCGGTAAACACCTCGTACCGCGCCGTGGGTATTCCATATTTCTTCATCAGATTTTTGGAAAACACCTTGCTGCCCTCGATTATCGCAGCCTTCTTCTCTGGACCGAAGCAGGGCACTCCCGCCGCCTCGAGCGCGTCCACCGCGCCGAGCACAAGCGGGTCGTCCGGAGCAACGACGGCAAAGTCCACAGTATTCTCCTTTGCAAAGCGGACTATCTCATTCAAATCCGTTGCCGCAATGTCCACGCACTCGGCGTCCGCGGCTATTCCGCCGTTGCCCGGCAGTGCATAAATTTTCTCAATCTCTTTGTTTTCGCGGAGCTTTTTTATTATGGCGTGCTCCCGTCCGCCGCCGCCTACCACCGCTATTTTCATCTGCCGTACCTCCTGTAGATTAAAAAGCAAAGTACATCATCGTTCTGCCACAAAAGCCTCGCAGAGTTCGCGTCCGCAGACGTGAATAAAATTCAATCGTTTTTTCTGGGGACATGCGCCTCAGAAAAAACACTTTGCGCGTAGCGAGCATCGAATTGTCCGCCCTAAAGGGGCGGGCAACCGAGGCGCAGAGCGAAGTGAAATCCTCTCGAAACAGAGGCTTTTGGCCTCTGTTTCGACACGCTCAGTGATGGAAAAGTCTCATGCCGGTGAAGGCCATGACTATCCCGTACTTGTTGCAGGTCTCAATCACATTGTCGTCGCGTATGCTTCCACCCGGCTGGACGATGTATGCCACACCGGATTTTCTCGCGCGCTCTACGTTGTCGCCAAAGGGGAAGAACGCGTCGCTTCCGACAGTCAGCCCGCTCTGAGTTGCTATCCATGCCTTTTTCTCTTCCGCTGAGAGTATTTCAGGACGTGATTTAAAAATTCTCTGCCACTCTCCGTCGCGCAGCACGTCCTCATACTCGTCGGAGGTGTACACGTCTATGGCGTTGTCGCGGTCAGGCCGGCGTATGCCGTCTGCAAAATCCAGTCCAAGCACCTTTGGGTGACGGCGCAGGAACCAGTTATCGGCCTTGTTTCCCGCCAGGCGCGTGCAGTGAATCCTGCTCTGCTGCCCCGCGCCTACGCCGACGGCCTGACCGTCCTTGACATAGCACACGGAGTTTGACTGCGTGTATTTCAGCGTAATGAGCGCAACCAGCATGTCCGTCGCCGCGGCGGCTGGCAATGCCTTGTTCTCGGTGACAATATTGCTGAGCAGTCCACGGTTAATCTCGAAATTGTTGCGCCCCTGCTCGAAGGTTATGCCGAAAACGTCCTTGTGCTCGGTAGGCGCAGGGACATAATCGGGGTCTATCTGCACTATGTTGTAATTTCCCTTTTTCTTGGTCCCCAGTATCTCCAGCGCCTCTCTCGTGTACCCGGGGGCGATTATGCCGTCGGACACCTCGCCCTTGAGGTATAGGGCCGTGGCCGCGTCACAGGTATCGGAAAGCGCGGCCCAGTCGCCGTACGAGCACAGCCTGTCCGCCCCACGCGCGCGGATGTAGGCGCAGGCGATGGGAGAAAGCTCCGCGTCCGGCTCGACGAAGTACATAGCCCTGTCCGTCTCCGTCAGCGGCGCGCCCACGGCCGCCCCCGCTGGCGAGACGTGCTTAAACGACGCCGCGCTGGGCTCTCCCGTGGCCTGACGGAGCTCGCGCACGAGCTGCCAGGAGTTGAGCGCGTCCATGAAGTTTATATACCCCGGCTTGCCGTTAAGCACCTGCACGGGCAACTCGCGGCCGTCGCTAACAAATATGCCGGCCGGTTTCTGGTTGGGGTTGCAGCCGTATTTCAGTTCAAGCCTTTTCATTTCCGTCTCCTCCTGTCATTTGTTTTTGTTTATCAGCCTGTACTCCCGCTCGCCGGTTTCAAGGTCGGTGTACAGTATGTAGAGGGAAATTTTGTTCTTCTCGTCAAGGTTGTCCCAGAGCTGCGCGGCCAGCTCACCGGCCGTGTCCGGTATGCTCACACGCTCCGGCTCACCGGTGAAGGTCGGGATGGGACTCCCGTCGGTAATATAGGTGTGTATAAAATGCCCCACGCCCTTTATTCCTGGGTAAGCGAAGGTGTAGCGCGCGCAGGCCGTTCCCTCGGCGTCCGCGCTTTTGAGTATGGACAGCTTATAGCTACCGTCGGGCGAGAGCAGTCCGGAAATGCGCGGTGTCCAGTTCGGTCCGTCCGGCTCAAACTCGCGCGTGGCAAGGGCCTGGTCAAAGGGCAGCCCCCGCTCTAAAAAGTCCCGTATCGTGTCGGTCTGGTCGCCGTTTGTGACAATAACACCGCGTCCGAAGAAGCGGACGGGATGATAGATAATAAGGCTGGGGTCGTCCAGCTTTGAAGGGTCGAACGCCTCGGTCTTAATGCCGTCGGGCGTCTCTGTGAAAACGCGGTTGCGGCTGTTTTCGCTGCGGCCCATTATGAAGTAGGCCAGCGCGCTTTTTTTGCCGTCCGCCGTCCGGCCGAGGATTATTCCGCGGCCCGGATAGGGGTTGCCCGCCACGCGCTCGGCGGGGGTCTTGACCTCGTAAACGTCCATTCTTTTACTCTCCCTTCCCTGCCGCGATCTTGGCGGACACCAGCTCCGCCGCCTTTGGCAGAAGTACCCACTCGGCCTGCTCCATAACCCTGCGCTGTAGCTCCTCCGGCGTGTCGCCCGGCAGGACCTCCACCGCTTTCTGCAATATTATTTCCCCTCCGTCGGGTATTTCGTTGACAAAATGCACCGTTGCTCCCGTAACCTTCACACCGTAATCCAGCGCGGCCTCATGCACACGCAGACCGTAAAAGCCCTTGCCGCAGAAGGAGGGGATAAGCGAGGGATGGATGTTGATTATTCGGTTTTCGTATTTTCTTGTAAAGTCCTCGCTGAGTATGCTCATAAAGCCGGCCAGCACAATGAGCTCCGCGCACGCACCTTCCAGCTCGCGGCATATCGACGCTTCAAACGCCTCCTGCGAGACTGAGTCTCTGCGGCTGCACACCGCCGTGGGTATGCCGGCGTTTTCCGCGCGGGTAAGAGCGTAGGCTCCCTCAACTCCGGAAATTACCAGCACTATCTCGCCCGAGCGAAGAACACCGTCTTTTTGCGCGTCTATAAGCGCCTGAAGATTCGTCCCGCCGCCGGAGACGAGCACGGCTATCTTAGTTTTCAGCATATCTCTACGCCCTTCTCCCCCGCGGCCAGCTCGCCTATTACGTAGGCGTCCTCACTGTTCTCGCGCAGCAGTTCAATGGCCCTGTCCGCGTCCGCGGGCGCAACCGTCACGGTCATGCCCACGCCCATGTTGTAGGTGTTGAACATGTCGCGCTCGGGCACGTTTCCGCGCGCGGCAATGAGGTCAAATACCGGCAGCACACGCACTGCGCTCCGCTCAATCTTAGCGCACAGCCCCTCGGGTATGCTGCGGGGAATGTTCTCGTAAAATCCGCCGCCGGTAATGTGTGACACGCCCTTCACCTGCACCTTTTCCATGAGCGCGAGCACACTTTTGACATATATTTTCGTGGGGGTCAGCAATGTTTCGCCTATGGAGGCCCCGCCGAGCTCCGCGCAGGGTGCGGCAAGGTCAATGTTTTCCACGTCCATCGCGCGGCGCACCAGCGAAAAGCCGTTTGAGTGCACGCCGCTCGACGGCAGGGCGATTATCACGTCTCCCGCACGGGAGGCGGAGTTATCCAAAATCTTTTCCCTGTCCACAACGCCGACGACAAAGCCCGCCAGGTCATATTCCTGTTCGGGCATAAGTCCCGGGTGCTCCGCGGTCTCTCCGCCTATGAGCGCACAGCCGGACTGCACGCAGCCCTCCGCCACACCGGCGACAATCTCCGCAATCTTCTCGGGAATGTTCTTGCCACAGGCAATGTAGTCGAGGAAAAACATCGGTCTTGCTCCGCAGCAGATAACGTCGTTAACGCACATGGCCACGCAGTCGATTCCAACAGTGTCATGCCTGTCCATGAGAAAGGCTATTTTCAGCTTTGTGCCCACGCCGTCCGTTCCGGACACAAGCACGGGCTTTGCCATACCGCCAAGCTCCGGCGCAAACAGTCCGCCGAAGCCGCCCACCCCGCCGAGCACGCCGGCTGTCGTGGTGCGCGCAATGTGGCTTTTCATCAGCTCAACGGACCGGTAGCCGGCCGTGATGTCCACGCCGGAGGCGGCGTAGGACGCGGAGAATGACTTTTCCATTTATCTCATTCCTTTCCTGTCCAACAGTAGGTGCAGACCTTGTCCCTGTCTATGCCTATGGCCTCCAGAAGCCCGTCAAGCGACTGGTAGCCAAGGGAGTCAAAGCCCATTTGCCTGCATATCGTGCGCAGCATACACTGTCCGCGTTCGGTTTTCGCGTCGGCGTATTCCTCAAGGTGCTTCTGACCCTCGTCTCCCTCAAGCTCCTGTATCGTCCGGCGGGAGAGCAGCTCCATCTCGGAGTTGCTGGACGAGAAGTTGAGGTACTTGCAGCCGTACATTATCGGCGGGCAGGCCGAGCGCATGTGAACCTCC
>CATJWG010000224.1 GCA_949744165.1 uncultured Eubacteriales bacterium
CACGGGCAAGATGGTCGCGGCCCTGCGCCGTCTCGGCTTCGAGAGAGTGTACGACACCGACTTCGGCGCGGACCTGACAATAATGGAGGAGGCCAACGAACTGCTTGCCCGTGTGAAGAACGGCGGCACGCTGCCGATGATAACCTCCTGCTCTCCCGGCTGGATAAATTACGCGGAGATATACTACGGCGACCTGCTGCCCCACCTTTCAAGCTGCAAATCTCCCCATGAGATGCAGGGCGCGATACTCAAGAGCTATTACGCACAGCAGAAGGGCATCGACCCGAAGGACGTCTTTGTCGTGTCCATAATGCCCTGCACGGCCAAGAAGTTTGAGAAGGAGCGCCCGCAGCTTGTGACCCGCGGCCTGCCCGACGTTGACGCTGTGCTGACCACGCGCGAGCTCGGCGACCTGATAAAGCGCTCCGGCATCATGTGGAACCGCCTGCCGGACGAGGAGTTTGACCAGGACATCATGGGCGAATACTCCGGCGCGGGCGTCATCTTTGGCGTTACCGGCGGCGTTATGGAGGCCGCGCTGCGCACCGCGTACTTTGTGCTCGAGGGCAAGGAGCACGAGGCGATAACCTTCGAGGCCGTGCGCGGCATGGAGGGTATAAAGGAGGCGTCGCTCGAGCTCGGCGGCATGACGGTGAACATCGCAGTCGCCAGCGGCATGAAAAACGCGAAGGTCCTGCTCGACGACATACGCGCCGGCAAGAGCAAGTACCATTTCATCGAGATTATGTGCTGCCCCGGCGGCTGTGTCAACGGAGGCGGCCAGCCCTATGTACGCCCCTGCTTCCTACCCGACGAGGACGACGACATTCTCGACACTTACCGTGAAAAGCGCGCCGGGGCCCTGTACAGCGAGGACGAGCGCAATGTACTGCGCCAGTCCCATAACAACACCCAGATTAAGGAGCTGTACGAGAAGTTCCTCGGCGAGCCCAACTCCCATCTCGCCCACGAGCTGCTTCATACCAGCTACGCATCGAGACCGGCATTTAAGTAAAAGCAGGAAAAAACGCCCCTTAGGGGCGTTTTTTCCTGCTTTATTCTTCAAATAATTTCCTATGTATTACCCTCACCGCACGGTCGGCCTCTTCTTTGGGGACGAGCGCAGAAAAGCTCCTCTCGCCAGCGGGAAGAGGCTGGGCATCTATATCCGCTTCGCCCAGGGCCTGAAGCATTATTTCCACCGCCCCGGAGGTACCGGTCAGTCCGCGGCCGACTATGCTCACTTTCGCCGCGTCGGGCATGGTTCTGTCTGCGGTGATGCCGGTTACCGCCGCTTTTTCTGTGCTTTCATCAAAGGCCCCGACTCTTGTGCTGGGGCTTTTGACGTAGCTTGAGAGCACCTCAAGCACCACGCCGGAGCGCTGCGCCAGCTCCACCGAGCGGCTGTGCAGCACTTGGGAGCCGAGATTTGCCAGCTCGAGCATCTCGTCGTAGCTTATGGTCTCATGCCTATGAGCCTTCGGCACTTTCCTCGGGTCAGCGGTGAAAACGCCCTCCACATCGGTATATATCTGGCACTTGTCGGCATGCAGCGCCGCGGCCAGGGCCACTGCCGTGGTGTCCGAGCCGCCGCGGCCAAGCGTGGTAATGTCATCAAATTCATTCACGCCCTGAAAGCCCGCGACTACCACAATCCTGTTTTTGCCCAGTTCAGCACGTATGCGCTCAGTAGATGCCGTTTTTATACGCGCATCGCCATAGACGCTGTCAGTCTCAATGCCGGCCTGCCAGCCCGTAAGGCTGAGCGCCGGAAGGCGCATTTTCTCAAGCTGCATGGCCATGAGGCTCACGCTTATCTGCTCGCCCACCGACAGCAGCGCATCCAGCTCCCGCTTGGAGGGACTGGCATTTATCTCCCGCGCTTTTTCTATCAGCTCGTCGGTCGTGTCGCCCTGGGCCGAGAGGACAACGACAAGCTCATTGCCTGCGTTGTAGGTCTGCGCGATTATCTGCGCGACATGCTCTATTCTCCGTGCATCGGCCACCGAGCTTCCGCCGAATTTCTGTACTATCAGCATTTATCTGATTCTCCTTTTTATAAGGGCCCGCGCCCGCTCGCGGAGCGCAGCCTGGGGCATTTGACCGCCCCTGTACATCATACTCAGGAGAAGCCCGCATAGTTCACAGCGTTTTTCTATTGCACAAAAATCGGAGACTGCAAAACAGCCTCCGATTGAGCATGTCGAAAAAGAGGCAAATCTACTTTTTCGACCTTTTTCATTCCAAAACAGGCCAAACCGCTTCAACTCCGAGCCCTGCGCATAGGTCCTCAAGCTCCGAGCGTGGCATCTCCTGCGTTATTATCGCACTGTAAACATTTTCCGTCACAGCCGTGCCGCCAAAAACACGTTCCAGCGCCGCTGCGCCGGCCTTTGCCCGCACGTACCAGCGGCAGGGCAGCTCGTCGCTGTCCGCAAGAAGGTCGTTCGCGCCCTCAACCCAGCGTGGGTCCTTGCCGTCCGAAACATGGCGCACCGCGTCGATAAGGTCGGCCACAACTGCGCTGGCCGTAGGCAGCCTGCCCGCGCCCGCGCCGTAGAAAAGACATTCGCCAACGGCGTTGCCTTTTACGCATATTCCGTTCATCACGCCGCTGATGCCCGACAAAAGTTTATCCTCGCCTATCATATGCGGCGAGACATAAACCGTCAGTCGGTTTTCCATACGCTTTGCGCGGCCGAGCAGCTTCACTGTGAAGCCTAAGCGTCCGGCAAGCACGGCATCTGCGGCGGTTATTCCGGTTATGCCGCGTATCCTTATCTTTTCCGGAGGTACGTTCCGGCCGAAGCAGATGTCCGCCAGGATGCATATCTTCCGTCCCGCGTCGAGTCCCTCGATATCCGCGGTCGGGTCGCTCTCCGCGTAGCCGAGGCGTTGGGCCTCGCGCAGAGCCGTGTCGAAGCTCTGTTCGCATTGAAACATCTGCGTGAGAATATAATTTGTTGTGCCGTTGAGTATGCCGTAAATCTCGTCCACGCGGTTGGCCGCAAGGCACTGGGTAAGCGGACGGATTATGGGTATGCCGCCGCCGACGGATGCCTCAAACAACAGCCGGACATTTTTCTGCGCGGCGATGGCGAGAAGCTCCATGCCCCTTTCCGCAATAAGCTCTTTGTTCGAGCTGACAACGTTCTTGCCCGCGAGCAACGCGCGCTTTACATACTCGTATGCCGCCCCGACGCCGCCGATGCACTCAGCCACCACGCTTATCTCCTCGTCGTTTTCTATGACGGAGAAGTCGTACACTATTTTATCCGCAAAGGGGTTGTCGGGATGCGCGCGCGAGCACATGATATATTTCAGCTCAAGCTTCTCTCCAGCGCCGGCTGCAATCTGCGCAGCGTTAGAGCAAAGCAGCTCTGCCACGCCCCCGCCAACGGTCCCTATTCCCAAAAGTGCAATTTTTGCCATTATATAATCCTCCATTTTGAGGGTTTTATCCCGCCAAAAGCTCTATTCTTATAACAGTCGGCAACGCCTCTATCCTGGAGCGGAGCATATCCAGCGTCACGCTCGGGTCCTCAGGGACAAAAGAAATTGTCACTATCGCCACGCCGTCGGTTGGTATCGATTGGTTTATTGTCAGAATATTTGCGTTTATCCCGGCAAAAATAGCAAGGACAGACGACAGGGTGCCGAGCTTGTCACACATTATTACGCTGAGCGTTATCACCTGGTCGCGCTTCATGCTGCGAAAGGGCCTTATCGAGTCCTTGTACTTGTAAAACGCGCTGCGGCTTATGCCGACACGTGACACCGCCTCGGCTACGGTTGAGACCTCACCTGTTTCGAGCAGTTCTTTGGCCCGACTGACCTCAATGAATATATCAGGGAGCACGTTTGCCTCTACTATATACAGCTTTGCCTTGGGGTCTGTCACGAAAACGTCCTCCTGTCGAAGTCATTTGTTTTTCGTACACACATCTTATCATGACTGCGTGCCGGACGCAAGCCCCGGTTATGCACCAAAATTTTTTTCGGAGCTGATGTTTTGTATACTAAACCTCCAAAA
>CATJWG010000225.1 GCA_949744165.1 uncultured Eubacteriales bacterium
GCGGCGAAGGAGGCCGCGGCGGTGAGCAGGGAGATGACGGCGATGACCTTCAGGCTGGCGGAGACGAGCTTTTTGAGCTTTTCGTGATTGCGCTCGCCGTAATAGTAGCTTATCATGGGGGCGACACCGTAGGAGTAGCCGGTGTAAAGCGAGCTGGCAAACATGAGTACGTACATGATGATTGTCACGGCGGCGACGCCGTCCTCACCGACGTAGTACAGCATTGTCCAGTTGAATACCATTGTGATTATGCCGGTGACGAGCGCGGTGGCCATCTCCGAACAGCCATTTGAGGCCGCGCAGGCGAGCACCCTTATGCGGAACCGGGGAAGAGTGAAGTGCAGCAGGCTGCTTTTGCGGCTGAACACAAACAGGCCTGCCACAGCCGTGACGGAATAGCCAAGTCCCGTGGCAACGGCCGCGCCGCTAATGCCCATGTCCAAAAGGCCGATAAAAACATAGTCAAGCGCCATGTTCAGCACGCCGCCGCCGACAGAGCACAGCAGGGAGAGCGCGGCTTTTTCGGAGGCTATCATGTACAGGGTAAAGTTATTCATAAGAAGTATGGGAACGGTGAAAAGCAGATAGCGGCTGAGATAGTCGTGACAGTAGGCCGAGACCTGCGCGGACAGGCCGAAGGCGGCGAAAAGGCTGTCCATAAGCCTGTAGCCGAGCAGGCACATGATAAGGCCAACGGCGACGTTGACGAGAATGAGGAAGGTGAAGTCCTGCCTGGCCTCCTCTGGCTTCTGCTCGCCCATTTTCTTCATTATAACCGCGCTGCCGCCGGTGGCCAGCATGGTAGACACCGCGGTGACAAGCTGTATCATGGGCGCGGTAAGATTAATGGCGGAGAGCGCGTCCGTGCCGATGAGGTTGGAGACAAACAGGCCGTCCACCATTGTGTAGAAGGACATGAACACCGACATAGCTATGGTTGGAATAGCGAATTTCAGTATGTTAAGCAAAGTTACTGGCTTATTATAGGCGTTTTGAGTATCCATTTTTTCTCCTATTTCTTGTTTTTTCGGCCGGTATGCTATATAATAAACCGTACAGTAACTGTATGGTCAAGAGGGAATTTGAAAAATGGAGAAAAAAAGTAAGCTGCTGACCATAGGGCAGTTTGCCGCGCTGCACGGTATAAACAAGAAAACCCTGATGTGGTATGACGAGGCAGGGCTTTTCAAGCCGACCTGCATCAATTCGGAAAACGGATACAGGTATTACAGCTATTACCAGAGCTCCGTGCTGGAGACAATTTTGCTGCTGCGGGAGCTGAACGTGTCGATTGAGGAAATCCGCGCCTTTATGGAAAACCGCTCCGCCGCTGGTATGGAGCAGCTGCTGCGGGAAAAGATAGAGGATTTGGACCGCGACATGGAGCATTTGAAGGCGGTGAGAAAGACGCTTTCGAACCAGCGGCAGAACATGCTGACGCTGATGACAATGGACCTGTCGGAAATCAGCGTTGTGGAAAAATGCGAGCGGAGTCTGGTGACGGTGGGGATAAACGGCGATACCTCGTTTGACAGGCAGGTGGAAATGATTACAGCGCAAACGAGAAAATACCGGCTTCGCCGCTTGCATGACGCATCCTATGGCACTATGATATCCGTTGAGAATCTCTATGCTGGGCAATTTGAGGACTATTCCGCGCTGTTTATTGAAATTCCATTTCCCATAAGAAAAACCGGACTGCACATACAGCCCGGGGGACAATATCTTAGGGCCTTTTATACAGGTCCCTGGGAGGGGATGACGCGTTTCTATGAAAAAACACTTGACTATGCCCGTAAAAATCATATTGAGCTGACAGGCTTTTCGTATGAGAGCATCATCAACGAGAGTGTGATAGACAGAGTAGAGGACGCCATAATCCAGATTGAAATACCGATAAAAAGCCGGACCGCATAGCAGTCCGGCTTTGAGATTATTTTCTGGATTCTTCGAAGTTGCGGTGCAAAAGCTGGTGTTCCTTGCCTTTTAGCAGCGTGTCATACAAGGACAGGACAAGAGGATTTTCGTTGGCTTTTTTAATCTGGGTATTCACATCGGTGTCGTAAAGGCCCTTGGTGCGGGCGGCTCTTGTGCGCGGACCGGCGTACACAGGCTGTCCGCCACCCATGATACAGCCGCGGCGGCAGGCCATGACCTCTACAAAGTCGTAGTGTACCTCGCCGGCCTTAATACTCAGCAGGAGCTTTTCAGCATTGGCAAGACCGCTGACGACTGCGGCCCGAAGCGTGCGCCCGTGATATGTAAATGAAAGTTCTTTAAAACCTTCGTCCCCGCGGATGCCGCTGTTTTTCAGAGCGGCTATGTCAGCGCGGGAGTGACCCTGCTGGAGGCGGCGCAGTACGGCCTCAGTCACGCCGCCGGAGACGCCGAAGATGATACCGCTTCCGGAGCCTATGCCGAAGGGGACGTCCGCCGGCTCAATCTCGGCTTTGTCAAAGACTATGCCGGATTTGCGTATCATGGCCGCGACCTCAGTGGTAGTCAGCACGTAGTCAACGTCCTGAACACCCTTGGTCTTGGACTCGGGGCGGAGAATTTCGCCCTTTTTGGCTGTGCAGGGCATTATTGCCACGGACACGAGTTTCTTGCCGCCGCTCCACTCGGGATTGCGGCAGTGTTCACGTATCACCGCGCCGAACATCTGCATCGGCGAGCGGCAGGTGGACAGGTTGGGCACAAACTCGGGGTACTTCTCCTCACAGAAGCGCACCCAGGCGGGGCAGCAGGAGGTGAACAGCGGCAGGTTTTCGCCAGAGGACAGGCGCTCTAAAAATTCCTTAGATTCCTCGATAACCGTGAGGTCAGCACCGTAGGCGGTATCGTATACCTCATCGAAGCCGAGACGATGGAGTATGCTTACAAGACGACCCATAACATTTTCGCCGCGGGGCAGGCCGAAGAAATCTCCCAGAGCGACGCGAACGGCGGGCGCTATCTGAGCTACGACCTTGGTGTTCTTGTCCGCCAGAGCGTCCCAGACGGGGCTGATGTTTGTGTTTATGCTGATAGCTCCGGTGGGGCAGACCACGCGGCACTGGCCGCATCCGACGCAGTTGGTCTGGGAAATGGACTTGTCGAAGGCGGGCATGACCATTGCGTCCGTGCCGCGGTAAGCAAAGTCAATGGCGTGAACGCTCTGTACGTCGGCGCACATGCGTACACAGTCGCCGCAGAGGATACATTTGTTGGGGTCGCGCACGATGCACGGGGAGCTCATGTCCAGAGGACGGGACTCGCGTGTGTTCTGGAAGCGTATTTCCGTAACGCCAAGGCGGTGGGCCAAATCGAGCAGGTGGCACTCGCCGCTTTTTACACAGGAGGTACAGTCACGGCAGTGGGCCGCTAAAAGAAGCTCAAGTATGAGTTTGCGGTAGCGCATGAGGCGGGGAGTGTTGGTGTATATCACCATTCCGTCTTTCGGGGGCTCTGAGCAGGATGCAAAGGTGTGTCCCCTGTCGTCCTCCACAGTACACAGTCGGCAGGCACCGTAAATGGACAGCTCCGAGTGATAGCACAGGGTCGGAATGTCTACACCTGTCTTGCGAATGACCTCAAGGACATTTTTTTCGTCGGTAAATTCAATCCTCTGTCCGTCTATTGTCATCATTCCCATGGCTTATCCCCCCTTATTCCGTGTATATCGCGCTGAACTTGCACTGGTCAATGCAGGTTCCGCATTTGATGCAGACTTTAGAGTTGATTTCATACGGCGATTTTACAACGCCGCTTATGGCCCCGACAGGACA
>CATJWG010000226.1 GCA_949744165.1 uncultured Eubacteriales bacterium
GCGGCATACTCCACCAGCTCGGCTGGCGTAAACGTCCCGTCCGACGCCGTGGTGTGCGCGTGCAGGTCAATCAGCTTCATTATGCCTCCCCCTTTCTGAAAAACGGCGGCCCAGCGGGCCGCCGTTTTGTCTTATGCCAAAAATCCCTTGAGAATCCGGTCCTCCGCCTCCTGCTCGGTCAGACCGAGTGTCTGAAGCTTGAGCAGCTGGTCGCCGGCAATCTTGCCAATGGCGGCCTCGTGAATAAGCTGCGCCTCGGTGCTGTTGGCGGTGATGGCCGGAATGGAGCTTATCTTCGCGCTGTCCATGATTATCGAGTCGCACTGCACATGCCCGAAGCAGCGGGCGTTGCCCGTCATGCGCGGGTAGAAAATCTGCACCGACTCATCCTGCGCCACGGAGCGGGAGATGACCTGCCCACGTGCGCCGTCGCCGTCAAGCACTATCTCCATGTTCGACTCCGCCGTCTGGGCCCCATGAGTCTGCAAACGCTCGGTCACAACCGTCTCCGCGTCCTTCCCGCAGACAATCTTGGTGTCGCGCCTTGTAGAGTCTATGCCCTTTATCTGCGCGGTGTCCATCTGCAAAAACGCGCCCTCGCTCAGATAGGCCACGGTCTGCGGATTCATCACCCTTGCGCCGGTCCCGTCGCCGTCGCCGTAGTGCTTTTCGACGTATTTCACACGGGCCCCCGCGCCAATGTAGAAGGTGTGCAGTCCGTCGTGCCGGCTTTCCTCGCCGCCGCAGTTGTGAATGCCGCAGCCGGCGATGATTGTCACGTCCGCGTTTTCGCCGATGTAAAAGTCGTTGTAAACCATCTCCGTCAAACCCGTCTGTGTGATTATCACAGGTATGTGGCAAACCTCGTTTTTGGTGCCCGGTTTGATTATTATGTCTATGCCGGCCTTGTCCGTTTTGGTCACTATGTCTATGTTCTCCGTCGTGGCGCGGCTGGCGCAGCCTGAGTCCTTTCGGATATTGTAAGCGCCCTTTATCTCCCCGCCCTTGATGTCTGCAATCTTTTCCAGCAGGACGGAATCTGTCTCGTTGAACATCATTCAAGCCCCCTTTACTTCATTACCGGGCAGCAGCCGTAGGTGTTGGCCAGTATGTTCGGCAACACCTGGTCCTTCGCGCCCCTGTGGCTTATTTTTCCACCGCTTATCACGATTATCTCGTCGGCTAAGCTGATTATCCGCTCCTGGTGAGAGATGATAATCATAGTCGAGTCGTGCTTTTCGTGAAGCTGTCCAAAGGTCTCCGTCAGCTTGGAAAAGCTCCACAGGTCGATGCCCGCCTCCGGCTCGTCGAGTATCAGCAGCGCGCTGTTTCGCGCTAAAATTGTGGCAATCTCAATGCGCTTGACCTCGCCGCCGGAAAGGCTTGCGTCCACCTCACGGTCAAGGTAGTCGTTGGCGCACAGTCCCACCTGAGTCAGGTAGGAACAGGCCTCGGCCTTGGGCAGAAGCTTTTTCCCGCTGGCAATCGACAGCAGGTCGCGCACGCGGATGCCCTTGAAGCGCGGCGGCTGCTGAAAGCCGTAGCTTATGCCCAGCTGGGCCCGCTCGGTTATCCCTAAGTCTGTCACGTCCTGCCCGTTCCAGACAATGCGTCCCGACGTGGGATGGACAAGACCCATGATTATTTTGGCCAGCGTGGTTTTTCCCCCGCCGTTGGGTCCGGTGAGCACAATGAGTCTACCGTCCTCCACGGTGAGGCTAATGTCGTTGATTATGCTGTTTTCAGTGTCCTGTGAGCCGACACTGTAGCAAATGTTTTTCAGTTCAAGCACCGAAATATCCTCCGTATATCCGAGAGTAATTTATTTAAGCTGTTAGGAAATGAAATTTTTGATTAAAATAACAATACCTGATCGCAGTCATTATAGCATGGACGTGAAGCGGACTTGCTATAATTGGCTCTGTGCATATGCAAAGAAAAAATATTTATAATAATCATTTACAGCTATTATAGCATAACCCGCCGTATTTTTACAATACGCTAATTGCGCATTTCTTCGTTCATTCCCCAATATAAGCAGATTTTTTGACAAGTACAGCCATCTTTTCCCATTTAAACTTGAATCTGTTCATATTTGATGTTATAATTTGGACAATGTCAGCTTTACAGCTTGCTTCATACCTTTTGGAGGTCCGAAAAATGAAGAAATCATATATATCCAACAACGTAATACGCCGACTGCCGCGCTATCTGCGCAAGCTTGACGAGCTGTCCAAGGATGGAATCGAGCGCATTTCATCCGGAGAGCTGGGCAATCAGATGGGGCTCACGCCGTCGCAGATACGCCAGGACTTTTCCTGCTTCGGCGAGTTCGGCCAGCAGGGCTACGGCTATAATGTCAGGGCACTGCACCGCGAGATTGCCACAATTCTCGGCCTGCGCAGGAGCTTCTCGGTTATTCTCATCGGTGTGGGCAACCTTGGCCACGCGCTTATTGAAAATTTTTCCTTCCGCCAGTTTGGCTTTCGATTCCTTGGCGCGTTTGAAATACGCAAGGACCTTGTCGGCACTGACATAGCCGGCTACTCGGTCATGGACGCGGCCGGACAGGACGCTTTCATCAAGGACAATGACGTGGATATAGCCATACTTTCCGTCCCACGCCCGCGCGCCCAGGCCGTGGCCGACACGCTTATGGAAAGCGGAATAAAAGCCATCTGGAATTTCACGGACGTGGAGCTCGACGCCCACGGCTCCGGAGTGATTATTGAGAACATCCACTTTGCGGACAGCCTGCTGACGCTCAGCTATCTGCTCAGCGTGGAGGGGGAGTAGTAAGAATCTATGAAAAAAAGCCTTTTCTGCGCGATTCTTGCCATGACTTTGCTGCTGGGAATCCAGCCGTCGCTTGCCGCCGGAGGTGACAGGGACGACCCCATAATTTCGCTGAGCTACGTGTGGGACTCTTTTATCCCCGAGATAAAAAAAGCCATAGCCGAGCTCATTTCCGGCCGCGAAAAGCCGGAGCAGGGAGCGGACCGGACAGGCACTGTATCCGTGTCCGCCGGCGGCAGTGTCAGACTTGGTTCGGGGCAGACCTTTGTACTGACGAACGGTAGTGCGAGCCTGAGCGTGGAGTACGGCAGCGTGGTAAACGCCGGCGCGGGGGCCGAGGCGGAAAACGGCGCGGTAAATCCGTGCCAGCGGTATATCGTGTGCGAGGATTCTCAGGCGACGGTGAGCGTTACAGCCGACGCTGTGCTGTCTGTGGCGGGAACGGCCGAGGTGACGCAGGGTGACGGAAGGGTTTCTCCCTTTACGGATGTTCTGCGTGGCGAATGGTACTTTGACGACGTGATAAACGCCCATGAGCGCGGCCTTGTAGACGGTATGACCGCGACGACCTACGCCCCCGGCGGGTCGCTGACCGCTGCGCAGTGTGTCAAGCTTGCGGCCTGTATGCACCAGCTCTATCACGACGGCACGGTTACGCTCACGCCGAGCGCCGGCGCGGAGCCTTGGTACAGAAGCTACGTCGATTACGCGCTTGAAAATGGCCTGATTGAGCAGGAGCTCAAGAGCTGGGAGAGCGCGATAGACCGTTTGGGCTTCATCCGTGTGTTCTACAATGCGCTGCCCGAGGAGGAGTACGCGCGGCTCAATGGCATCCCCGACGGCGCGATACCCGACGTTCCGGACGACGCTGCCGGCGCGCGGGAGGTTTACGCCTTTTACCGCGCAGGCATACTCGCCGGCTACACGAACACCCCTGAGTACGCCGAGCATGCCTTTGGTGCGGAAAGCAGTATCACAAGAGCCGAGGTCGCCGCGATAATGAACCGCATGTTCGACGGCGGGGCACGGATTGAGTTTGAGATTTCCTGATACCGCAGCCATGCCGCCCCAGAGGGCGGCATGGCCTTTCATACGATTGGAGAATTTTTATGTCAGACACAATAGCGGCCATAGCTACGGGCGGGGAGCTTTCGGCCATCGGTATAATTCGTGTTTCCGGCGGCGATACTCTTGAGGTTATCGACCGTGTTTTTCTCCCGACGCACGGCGAGCCGATGTCACGGCGGGAAAACCGCAGGCTTGTATACGGCAGCCTGCTGTCTGCGGAGGGAGAAACGCTCGACCTGTGCCTGTGTACAGTCAGCCGCGGCCCGGGCAGCTACACCGGCGAGGACACCGCGGAATTGCAGTGCCACGGCTCGCCGACAGTGCTGCGCGCGGGTCTGGAGGCCCTGTTCGCCGCCGGCGCACGCCAGGCGGCGGCGGGGGAGTTTACAAAGCGGGCGTTTTTAAACGGACGCATGGACCTGACCCAGGCCGAGGCTGTCATTGACCTTATTCACGCAGAGACCGCCGAGTGCGCCAAAAACGCCGCGGGTCAATTAGGCGGCGCGATACTGCGCAGAGCCGAGTCGGTCTACTCCGCGCTGGCCGACATCTCCGCCCATTATCACGCTGTCATCGATTACCCCGACGAGGACATAGACGAGTTTGAGCTGGAAGCCTACGCCGCTTCGCTGGACGGCGCGGAGCGGGAGCTTGAGCGCCTTCTTGACAGCTTTGAGCGCGGCATCGTGATGCAAAGCGGCGTGCCCGCCGTGATATTGGGCCGTCCCAACGCCGGAAAGTCATCGCTGCTCAACGCGCTGCTGGGCTACGAGCGCGCCATAGTCACCGCCGTGCCCGGCACCACGCGCGACACGATAACCGAGCGCGTGAAATTAGGCCGAACCCTCCTGCGCCTTACCGACACCGCGGGAGTAAGGCAGGCGCGAGACGAGGTTGAGCGCATAGGCGTCTCACGCGCGCTGGACGCGGCAAAAAGAGCACGGCTTGCTTTCGTGCTTGTTGACCCCGGCACGGAGCCCGACTGGGAGATACTGCGCGCCGTTCAGGACACGCGGCACGTTATTCTGGTGCTGACAAAGGCGGACTTGTATCCGGAAGCGGAAATGTTCCCACCGCCGGAGCTTCGGTACGACGCGCTCGTGCGCGTCAGCGCAAGGACGGGCGAGGGGCTTGATGCGCTCGCTGCCGCCGCCGATAAGCTGTTTCCACCATACGCCGCCCCCGCGGGCGAAATTCTCACAAACGCGCGTCAGGCCGACGCTGTTTCGCGCGCGCTGGACAGCCTTCGCGCCGCGCGCCTGGCCATGGAAAACGGCGTTACTCCCGACGCGGTTCTCACCGAGAGCGAGTGCGCCATGTCAGCCATCGGCGAGCTGACAGGAGCCACTGTCCGCGAGGACGTAACCGCGAGAATCTTTGAGCGCTTCTGCGTGGGAAAATGACTGATTTTTCCTGTTTTTCAAGCTTTTTTTAGGAGGAAGTCACAAAAGCGAAAACGCCCGAAACACAGCCCTTGCCTTTTTTCCATATAGCGGTATATAATACAGCCAGTAAAACTGTAACATGTTCATTTGCACCCTACCGCGCCTCTGTTTTGCGGTGTTCGGCCTGCAAAACGAAAAACACTTTGCATCCGGAAGCCGGCAGCGGCTCTGCTGCTTACAGCTTCTTGATACAGCGTGGAGCTTTGCGTCCGCAGACGCGAAATAAATTGAAATGCGCTTTTCCGGAGACATGTGAGTAGGAAAAACACTATGAGCGAAGTGAACGTAGAGCCCTTTTCAGCCAGCCTGAGGGCTAAGAAGGGAGAGGAGCGGAACACAGCGATTCCTATCAAACAAGAGGCGAAGCCTCTTGTTTGAAGTTATAAGAAAGGATGATAAGATTGAGCAAAAAGTACGTCTATCTGTTTTCCGAGGGCAATGCGAGTATGCGTGAGCTGCTCGGCGGCAAGGGCGCTAACCTGGCGGAGATGACCGCTATCGGACTGCCTGTGCCGCAGGGTTTTACCATCAGCACTGAGGCCTGCACCCAGTATTATGAGGATGGCCGCCGCATAAATGACGACATCATGGCCGAGATTATGACCTACGTCGAGAAGATGGAGGAGATAAACGGCAAGAAATTCGGCGACCTTAACAATCCCCTTCTGGTGTCTGTGCGCTCCGGTGCGCGCGCTTCCATGCCCGGCATGATGGACACCATACTCAACCTTGGCCTGAACGACGAGGTTGTCGCCGCTATGATAAAGGGCAATTCCGACCCGAAGTTCGAGCGATTTGTCTACGATTCCTACCGCCGCTTTATCCAGATGTTCTCCGACGTCGTTATGGAGGTCGGCAAGAAATATTTCGAGCAGCTTATCGACAAGATGAAGGCCGAAAAGGGCGTCACCTTTGATGTTGAGCTGACCGCCGCCGACCTGAAGTCTTTGGCCGAGCAGTTCAAGGCCGAGTACAAAAAGCAGATAGGCGCCGACTTCCCCTCTGACCCCAAGACCCAGCTTTGCGAGGCCATCAAGGCCGTTTTCCGTTCCTGGGACAATCCCCGTGCCAATGTTTACCGCCGTGACAACGACATTCCCTATTCCTGGGGAACCGCGGTTAACGTCATGCCGATGGTTTTCGGCAACCTCAACGACAATTCCGGCACCGGCGTGGCTTTCACACGCGACCCCGCCACCGGTGATAAGCACCTCATGGGCGAGTTCCTCACCAACGCCCAGGGCGAGGACGTCGTCGCCGGCGTGCGCACCCCGATGCCTATTTCCCAGATGGCGGACAAGTTCCCCGAGGCCTTTGAGCAGTTCCAGAGCGTTTGCAAGCTGCTTGAGGACCACTACCACGATATGCAGGACATGGAGTTCACCGTGGAAAACGGCAAGCTGTACATGCTCCAGACCCGCAACGGCAAACGCACCGCGCAGGCCGCGCTGAAGATTGCCTGCGACCTGGTTGACGAAGGCGCGATAAGCGAAAAGCAGGCCGTGGCGATGATAGACCCCCGCAATCTTGACACTTTGCTGCACCCGCAGTTTGACTCCGCCGCGCTCAAGGCGGCAACGCCGATAGGCCGCGGCCTGGGCGCGTCTCCCGGAGCTGCCTGCGGCAAGGCCGTATTCACTGCCGAGGACGCCAAGGAGTGGGCCGGCCGCGGCGAAAAGGTTGTGCTCGTGCGTTTAGAGACCAGCCCCGAGGACATCGAGGGCATGAAGGCCGCGCAGGGCATACTCACTGTGCGCGGCGGCATGACCAGCCATGCGGCCGTCGTGGCCCGCGGCATGGGCAAGTGCTGCGTTTCCGGCTGCGGAGAAATTAACATGGACGAGGAGAACAAGCGCTTCACGCTCTCCGGCAAAACCTATTCTGAGGGCGACTTTGTCTCCATTGACGGCTCCACCGGCAATATTTACGACGGCGTTATCCCCACCGTGGACGCGGTCATCTCCGGCTACTTCGGCCGCATCATGGCTTGGGCGGACAAGTACCGCCGTCTCGATGTGCGCACGAATGCCGACAC
>CATJWG010000227.1 GCA_949744165.1 uncultured Eubacteriales bacterium
TCTTTCCGAAAAGCACTGCGGCATGGTTCTGGCTAAGCTTGAGCATCCAGTTTAAGTCCTTCTTGTCTATGTACACCTTGCCGCGGCTCGGCTTTGTCTGACCCGATATCAGGCGCAGCAGAGTGCTCTTTCCAGCACCGCTGCCGCCTACGACGAATATAAATTCGCCCTGCTTGATTGTCAAATCAATGTCCTCTACGCCGGTTTCCTGATATATCGAGCGCTTTTTACGTTTTCGTGACTTATAAAATTTTGAGACATGCTCAAGTTCAATCGTAGGCATAACAGAGCTCCCCGTGCCGTTTGATAACGCTTCCCATTATTCTTCCTATTGAAAACGGACTCATTTCTGATATAATAATGGTGAATTTTGTCCCCGAAGGGAGTTTTGCTTTTGGAAAAAATCAAGCACCGCCGCTCGCGGTTGTGGCTCATTCCGATTATTTTGCTTGCGCTCGTCTGCACCGCGGCGCTCGCGCTGCCCGGGCGCTTCGGACTGTACAGAGTGCGCTCCACCGCCTGTCTTATGCCATGCATTGCCGCACGAAATGTGTATCTCTACGGTCCGATGCTCATATTCGCACCCGGCAGCCAGTTGGCTGGCGAGCCGTCCATTTCAAGCGTCAATCCAATCTCCGACCCCGACGTAACAACGCTTGTCAGCTCTGACGGCGTTGAAACGCTCACAGGAGGGTATATGCCCATTACATACTTCTGTCAAGGGGATGAGCAGTGGGCGGAGCTGCCCTTCGGCAGCGACACAATCGGCCCTTACGGCTGCGGTCCAACTGCCATGGCCATGGCAGTGTCCAGCATGACAGACCAAACTGTCAATCCGCAGGAAATGGCTCAGCGCGCTGTGGAGCTCGGATGCTGGGCCAAGGGCCACGGTTCCTACCACAACATCGCCGGTGTAATCGCAAACGACTTTGAGCTTTACTGTGAAAGCTTTGATGGGCGGGACGCCGACTCGCTGGTCAACGCGCTCATCTCCGGCAAGCTGCTTGTGGCCTTAATGGGACCTGGGCATTTCACCAACGGAGGACATTTTATCCTCCTGCGCGGAGTAACCCTCTCCGGTGAGATACTCGTCGCCGACCCTAACAGCCGTGAGCGCAGCCTGACAGCATGGGACCCTGAGATTGTCCTCTCCGAGCTCTCGCCCGCCACGGACAACGGCTCCCCGCTGTGGGTACTCTCAAAAACTGAACAATAACTGCTTGTTTTCGTGTAATATCGGCTCGGTTTATACCGAGCCGATATTTCATTGTTTGACGGCTATCGTCAGGAATTACCGGTAAACTGACTTTTCCCGCGCCAAACGCTGATTCAGCACGCGGTCTACAGTCATAATCTGCTCAAGCCGGCGCTTGTTGGCCGCCACCTGCTCGCACAGCATAGACTGATTGCGGTCGCCCGCTTCTATCGGCCCTCCGCCGTTTAGCATCGACGACAGGCCCGCGGCTGTGTCGGGGTCGTTCAGCGCCTCAAGCTGCTCACGCACGGCGTGGTCGGCAGCCTGAAGCTTTGACAGCGGCTCGGCGCGCATTCCGATAAGCATAGATGTGCTCACCTGATCGTTTCTGTCAATGGACTGGGCCAGCTGCTGTGTCAGGTCCTCCACCTCATTTAAGAGGTTTCCTATCCGCTTCATCTGGACCAATGCATCCATAACTGTTTTTTCGTCCATGCTACTCCTGTCCCTCGGCCGCGGCCGCGGCCTCACTTTCGGCGTTTTTCTGAGCCTCACGGAAGCTGTCGCGCAGCTCTCCGGCCATTTTCTTCACGCGCTCAAGCTCGGTTTTGTTGCGCCCTGCCTTTACACGCTGTAGCTCAAAGCTGAAATAGTCGTACAGACGGTTAAGATTGCGGCTGATGGGATACTGCATATCCAGCGTATCGTCTAAATAGCGAATAATCTCCAGACCTCTGTCTACGCTGGCTTCAAACAGGAGGTAATCCTGCTTATCCAGGGCCAGTTCCGCACGAAACAGGCGCTTGACGAGCTCGTCATACAGCAGCAGGAGAAGCTCTCCCTGCGACAGGTCGTTTATTCCCTGCTCCTGATAGCCCTGGTATCCCTGGTAGCCCCTGATATCCATTTCCGACTCCTTTAAGTCAATAATTAGTATCCACCGCTGCCGCCCATCAGTCCGGACATTGCCGATGCCTGAGAATTCATCTGAGCTATAAGCTGCTCCAGACGGCTGAACTGCGTGGTATAGCGGTCAATCTGATCGGACATCTTATCCTGCCAGCGCTCAATCTGGTTGTCAATGTTGTCGATCTGGGTCTTTAGACTGTTGTTGTTAAGCGAGGTGTACGCCTTGGCTGAGCCGGCGTGATTAATCAGAATACCCTTTGGCTCGCCGGTGGTCTTAACATAGCTGTCGAGCGTTTTATGCATGGTCGTCATCAGACCGTCGGTTGACGAGCCGCTCTCCTTGCTCTTGGTGAAAGCGTTGCGCACCTTGTCCGGATCGCTGTCCAGAGCCGCACGCAGCTTATCCTCGTCAAGGGAAATGGTGGTCATACCGTTGTTGTAGCTGGTGCCGATGCCTATCTCGCGCAGAGTCTGGCCATCCGCACCGCCGGGAGTTATCGCTCCGAGCAGATTGCTGTACATTCTTGAGAGGTTCGAGTCGCCGAAGAGTATACCCTGCTTTGCCTTTTCATTGTAGGCCTTGAGCTCGCTCTCGGAATACTTCTCCTCCTCCTCGGCGGTGAGCGGCTCATAGTAGCTCTTGTTGGACTTCTGAGCCCGCATTGTGGAGTAGGCATTCTTTATCTCGGTAGCCATCTCGTTGTAATCGTCTACAAAGCTGCGGATGGCCTCGACTATCTTGTCGGCATCGGTAGTGGTGGTGAAGGTTATGGGCTCATATTCCTCGCCATCCTTCCCCTCCGCCTTAAATTCGCCCTTGACATTTATGGTCAGTCCGTCAATATCAAAGCTGTTGCTGGAGCGGGCCAGATTCTCAAACCGCTTGCCGTTAATCTCCACGTCCATGATGGCGTCCTGGCCGGCGGTATAGGTGGAACCAAAATCAGGGCGCTCATATTCATGGGTGAAGGGGTCATTAGGGTTGCCGTCGCCGCTAAACAGCTTGTAATCCACCATCTTGCCGGTTTTGTCATCGGTTATCTTGAGTTGGCCCGAGAGTTCATCGAAGGAAGCGGTCATGCCGTGATTCACATTAAGATTTGAGTTCAGTTTATCGACAATGTCCTCCATCGTATCAGTGTCCTTGATATTGAAGCTGTATATTCCGACACCGTCAATATTAAAGGCAAAGCGGTCGCTTTCGCCCTCTTTCAGGCCAAGGTTATAAGTCTCCGAGAAGCTGTCACCGGCGCTGCGGTCATGCGTAACAAACATGTCCTTTGCCAGACCTTCAAACTCGATTCTTCCCTTTGCGCCGGTCTCGGTAGCGGTGAACTTAAACTCGTTGGTAAGCTTGGAATAGCTTACCTTAACGCCCGCTTCGGCGTTGGAGTTGATGGAGTTTATCAGACTCTCGAGGGTGGTATCCTCGCTAACGGCTATGGACGCTCCGTTGACCTTGAAGTCGTAAAGTGCCTTGCCGTCGCTGTTCACTCGGTAATAACTGCCGTCCTCGGCCTGCTTGACGCGGTTGCCCGCTTCGTCCACCATCTTGTCGGTGTTCACCTTACCCACGGCCTCAAGACGGTTATTCTTGAAGAAATCGTGATCCTCGCCCAGGATGTCGGTGAGCTTCTTGGCGGGATTGATAAAGTTGGAGTCACCGCTCTCAAAGCCCAGGGCCTTCAGCGCGGAACCGCCTAAGCTCAGGGTGGAGCCCTCGTCGGTCTTGAAGCTCAGCTTTCCGCCGTCATTGCTCACCTTAACCTTGTCCTTGCCGAAAGCGTCGTCCAGTTCATCCTGGAGGATATTCTTAAACTGCGTATTCTTGTCCTCAGCGGCGTCATAGGTAAAGTCAATCTTGTTCATCACATCGGACATATTTATCTTCTTTGTGACGCCGTTAAATGTGATACCAAACTCCTTGCCGCCGGACCAGTTGCCGTCGTCGTCCTTCTTGCCGCCGAGATACTCATAAGCAGTCTTTTTCTCGGTCAGTCCACTCACACCCGCGATGACGTTCTCCCCCGCGATTTTTCCGATGGCTCCGGAGGAGGAGCTGATGGACACCTTGTTCCCGTTTCCCAGGCCGTCCTTGAATGTTATGCGGCCGAATGGGTCCACATCAACCTTTATGGCTTTGTCGGCGGTGGTGCTCTCTTTGAAGCCGTTTTTGGTATAGTTATAGGTAATCTCGCCTAACTTGTTGCGTATGGCCTGTGCCAGCTTCTCAGAGTCAGAGGCATTTTCCTTAACCGTTCCATCGTCATTGAGCACCTCAACCTCATTGAGATTCTCCAGCTCGTCGAACTTGATATCGAAGGAAGTGCCGTTGCTGCCGCCATACTTAAAGGTCAGGGAGCCTGACACAGTGCTCACGTCAAGTTCATCCATAAGGTCAAAGTCCTTACCGGTGACGGAGGACACGTCGCCCAAGCCTCCGCCTAAACCGGACACGGTGTAGCTGGCGGCCTTTGCCATCTGTTTGACGGAGTTAATTTTAATATCGCTTGAGGTCTTTCCGCTGGCAGTAATTTTGTTACTCCATGTTCCGTTAACGGCTGTATTTACAGCGCTTGTAAAGAAGCTGCTGCTCATCAGGTTGGTCTTGGAGGAGTAAGAGGTATACTTCGTGCTGAAGTTTGCCGCCTTGTCTATAATGCTGCGGTATGCCTCCTGCTGCCATTCAACCTTTGTGCGTCTTTTTGTAAGATTCTGGATTTTCAGCTTTATACCTGATATCGCGTTTTCAATCATGGACTCTGTGTCCATGCCGCTGGCCAAGCCGCTTAGAACGTTGCGGTTGCCATAGATACTGCTTGTATTATAGCTACTGTTGCTAAGACTGGTAATAGACGCCATAGTAATCGCTCCTTTCCGAAAGCTCCCAAATACGGGGAGGGCGAAATTATATTTTCAGGGATATTTTTTTGAAAAAATTCAGAGTTTTTTTCATTCTACCTCTGTTCTTTTTTATCGACCTGTAGTATATTAA
>CATJWG010000228.1 GCA_949744165.1 uncultured Eubacteriales bacterium
CACATATTGGAGGAAAAAATCATGGGTAAAATTATTGGTATAGATCTTGGAACCACAAACTCCTGCGTGGCTGTCATGGAGGGAGGAGAGGCTGTCGTAATCGCAAATGCGGAGGGTAACCGCACCACCCCGTCCGTCGTCGCTTTCTCCAAAAGTGGCGAGCGTATGGTTGGACAGGTGGCAAAGCGCCAGGCCGAGACCAATCCTGACAAGACCATAGCCTCGATAAAGCGCGAGATGGGGTCAAGCTATAAGGTTACCATAGACAGCAAAGCCTATACCCCGTAGGAGATTTCTGCGATGATTCTTCAGAAGCTCAAGGCCGACGCCGAGGCGTATCTTGGCCAGACCGTGACTGAGGCGGTTATAACCGTTCCTGCATATTTCACAGACTCACAGCGCCAAGCCACCAAGGACGCAGGCAAGATTGCCGGACTGGATGTCAAGCGTATCATAAACGAGCCTACCGCCGCGGCTCTGGCCTACGGCATCGACAAGGAGCAGGACCAGAAAATAATGGTCTATGACCTCGGCGGCGGCACCTTCGATGTGTCGATTCTTGAGATTGGCGACGGTGTTATTGAGGTCCTGGCAACCGCCGGAAACAACCGTCTCGGCGGCGATGACTTTGACGCCTGCGTCGTGCAGCACATGCTCGACGAGTTCAAAAAGGCCGAGGGCATCGACCTGTCCACCGACAAAATGGCAATGCAGCGCCTCAAGGAGGCCGCAGAGAAGGCCAAGATTGAGCTTAGCGGAGTTACCACCAGCAACATTAACCTGCCGTATATTACTGCGGATGCAACAGGCCCGAAGCATCTGGACATCACGCTCACGCGTGCGAAGTTCAATGAGCTGACCCACCACCTTGTAGACAAGACCTCCGGCCCTGTCAAGCAGGCGCTCAGCGACTCCGGCCTGTCCGCGTCCGACCTGAGCAAGGTGCTGCTCGTCGGCGGCTCGAGCCGTATCCCCGCAGTACAGGATATGGTAAAGACCCTGACCGGCAAGGAGGGCTTTAAGGGAATTAACCCTGACGAGTGCGTGGCCCTCGGCGCGGCCATTCAGGGTGGTGTTCTCGGCGGCGACGTGGAGGGGATACTCCTGCTGGACGTCACCCCGCTGTCTCTGGGCATTGAGACCCTCGGCGGAGTGTGCACCAAGCTCATAGAGCGTAATACAACCATTCCGACCAAGAAGAGCCAGGTGTTCTCCACCGCCGCCGACTTTCAGACTTCCGTTGAGGTCAACGTTCTTCAGGGTGAGCGCGAGATGGCGCAGTACAACAAGAGCCTTGGCCGCTTCCACCTCGACGGCATCGCTCCGGCCCGCCGCGGCGTTCCGCAGATTGAGGTGACCTTCGATATTGACGCCAACGGCATCGTCAGCGTCTCGGCTAAGGACTTGGGCACGGGGAAAGAGCAGCACATCACAATAACCGCTTCGTCGAATCTGTCCAAGGACGAGATTGACAAGGCCGTACGCGAGGCCGAGCAATATGCGTCCGAGGATAAGAAGCGCAAGGAAGAGGTTGATATCCGCAACCAGGGCGACCAGATGGTGTATCAGGCCGAAAAGACGCTCGAGGACATGAAAGACAAGATTTCCCCCGAAGATAAGTCGGAGGTTGAGGGCGCGCTTGCAAAGCTTAAGTCAGCTCTTGCCGGCAGCGACATTGAGGCGATAAAAGCCGACACGGAGGCTCTGACACAGGTGTTCTATAAGGTCTCTGAGAAGCTGTATCAGCAGTCCGCGCCACAGGGCAATCCGGGTGATCCTAATTGCGGCGGCGACTGCGGAAGCTGCGGCGACAAAGGCGGCGAGCAGTATTATGATGCCGACTATGAGGTTGTGGACGACGAAAATAACAATAAATAAGGCGCGAAAAATATCATCATATCCTCCGGACTTCCGTCCGGGGGATATGGGCATGTTGACGAGACGGAGAGGGATATATGGCAGATAAACGCGATTACTACGAGGTGCTGGGACTGAGCAAAGGCGCCTCAGATGATGAGATTAAGAAATCTTACAGGAAGCTGGCGAAGCAGTATCATCCCGATTTGCATCCGGGGGACAAGGAATGTGAGGACCGGTTCAAGGAGATAGGCGAGGCCTACGAGGTGCTCTCTGACCCCGAGAAGAAGCAGAGATACGACCAGTTTGGCCACGCGGCCTTTGACCCCAACGCTGGATACGGCGGTGGAGGCGGAGGCTTTGGAGGTTTCAGCGGTTTCGGCGGCTTTGATGATTTGGGCGATATCCTTGGCAATATCTTCGGAGGCTTTGGAGGGGGAGGAAGTGCCAGGCGCAGTGGCCCACAGCGTGGAGAAAATCTGCGTGTCCGCATGTCGATAAGCTTTGAGGAGGCGGCGTTTGGGGTCAGCAAGGACATAAATGTGCCGCGTATTGAGGACTGCGAGTCATGTGGCGGAACGGGATGCGCGGAGGGCACAACTCCGGATAACTGTCCGGATTGTAATGGCACAGGCAGTGTGCGCACACAGCAACGCACCCCATTTGGCGTTATGTCGGCAACCTCACAGTGCCGCAGATGCGGCGGCACCGGAAAGATAATACATCAGCCCTGTTCGAGCTGCTCCGGCAAGGGCAAGGTGCGCAGACAGCGCAAAATCTCCGTGAACATACCCGCCGGTATAGACGATGGACAGACAGTATCACTGCGTGGACAGGGGCATGCGGGCGTAAACGGCGGCACTTCGGGCGATTTGCTAATAACCGTAAGCGTCAAGGCCCACCCTCTGTTTGAGCGTGACGGCGCGAATGTGCTGTTTCAGATGCCGATATCCTTTGTCCAGGCCGCGCTCGGCGCGGAGATAGAGGTGCCGACGCTTGACGGTAAGGTCAAATACACTATACCCGAGGGTACGCAGACCGGCGCTGTGTTCCGTCTGCGCGGCAAGGGTATCCCGTATCTCAACAGCAACGGCCGCGGGGACCAGTTCGTGACTGTGTATATTGTTACGCCCAAGAATCTCTCCCGTGAGCAGAAGGACCTGCTGCGCAGGTTCGGAGAGGCCACCGGAGAGGCGGAGGGAGTCAAGAGCGGAATTTTTGATAAGAAAAAGAAGAAAAAATAAGCCTGAAAGGGCGCCAATTTATGGCGCCCTTTTGGATGTCGAAATTTATTATGATTTTGTGAAATTTCCTGTTGACATACGCATTATAATGTGGTATCATTTTACCTGTTCCAGTCGTGAGGGGCAATCAAAATTGAATAAATGCTCTTTCCCGCATCTGGGTGCATAGCTCAGTCGGGAGTCCAGCACAAGCAAATGCAGTCCCGTTTTTACAACTTAATATCTTGTCTCTTTGAATAATCTTTTCTGGAAATATCTGGGGGTATAGCTCAGCTGGGAGAGCGCTTGAATGGCATTCAAGAGGTCAGCGGTTCGATCCCGCTTATCTCCACCATCCCAAAAGAGACGCAAGGGAAACTCGTTCTTGAAAAAGAACGAGTTTTCTGCATTTATGCGGTATACTGGCCTATGTCGAGGCCGAATTGGAACTGCTCAAAGTCGATGTTGAAGTCAATGCGCAGTTTGTAGTCACGGTATACCTCCACTTTGTTAATGATGCAGGCTGTGATCATACGCTTCGTTTCCATGCCGGCTGTGTCGTATATATCGGCCCACGAGATGATGTTGTCATACTGGGTGCTCAACGAGGCCATGACCGACTGCCCTTCGTCGTAGGCTGCCTGTGCCTCCTCGAATTGCCTTTGAAGCTCAAGACACTTCGCGTCAGTCTCGGCTACCATATAGCCCAGCAGCTCCTTTGTGAAAGTACTCTCCCCGCGCAGGGCTTTTATAATTTCCGCTTTCAGCATATCAAGCTCGGAGGCAGCCTTGGCATACTCGGCCTTGACGGTACGGAGCAGCCCTTTTCGTTCCTCCATCTTTTCGCGCTAACGGATATTGACTATTTCCTCTTTGGGCATGGATCTCATACGTTCAAATATCCGGCGCACCAGCTTGTCGATGATACCGTCCAAAATATGTGCCGTGTACCCTGTCTGACCGTCGCACTCCGTTTGTCTGCGTGTTTTGCCATAGCAGATATAGCGCACCCTCTTTACAATGCGGTTAGGATCGTCCTTGCAGGGGTAGCGCCTCCCGCTCGTGGTCAGCGAAAGGCGCGCTCCGCAATGGCCGCAGTACACATTTCCGGCAAGAAGCGACTGGCCTTTTACGCCTAACGGGACGCGCGGCTCCTTTGATGCTTTGTCGGCACGCTGAGTGCGTATTTTCTGAGCTTCCTCGAAAACGCTCGGCTCGATGATTTGCAGATGCCGCAACAGCTCCGAGCGGCTTTCGCCGCAGCGCAGAACGCCGGGATACGTAAGATTACAGAGTATCCCTCTGATGGTAGCGTGGTGCCACGGTTTGCCTGATCTGGCTCTATAGCCAAGGGACGTAAGGTATGTTGCTATGCGCTGTGCGCCGTAACCCTCATTGACGTATTTGTCGTAAATGATACGCACGACGGCAGCTTCCTCCTCATTTACGGACAGGTTAAATACCTCATGCTTTTTCTTGTTGAGCCGTCCGCTCTTTACAAGGTCGTACCCAAACGGTGCGAAGCCGCCCTTAAAGCCGCCGTCCTCAACGAGCTGGCCGAGGGCGGTTTTTGTGCGTATAGAGGTCTTTTCACTTTCACCGTCAGCCTGCCAGAAGCGTATGTCATCGCCAGTGATAAAATGTAAAAAAAGGCCGAGGAAAAAATGTAGTTTTGTGGCGGAGGTGAAGGGAAAAAGATAGACTCCCAATATGGCGAGAAAGAGCCCGGAAAGGGAGTCAGGAAATGAAAGGAGCACAGTGGATGGATATCCGAAGCGACAGACAAAAAGGGCTGAGC
>CATJWG010000229.1 GCA_949744165.1 uncultured Eubacteriales bacterium
ATGCCGCGGCATGACGCCGAAGCGGTCTGCAATCACATTCTCTCCCACCCTGAGCTGGAGGTGCTCATCTCCGGCGAGCGCACAAGCTATCTGTGCCCCCGCGGGGACTTTATTGTGCACCTCATCCGCGACATTACAGGCAACAATACCGCTCTTGTGCCTCGTCCGGAGGACGTTCCCGAGGACATAGTGAAAATCGCCGCCTATTGCCCGGCTGGCACCGCACCTTATGAGCGGGAGATGACTGAGCGTTGGGGCGGCACATTCCACGTAGCCGTGGCGGGCGAGACCTGGCTGGACTTCACGTTGGCGGACAAGGGCTCGGGGCTTGCCGCTATGTGCAGGGCTTTAGGCTATGAGATGAGCGAGGTGATGGCCTTTGGCGACAACTTCAACGATTTGTCCATGCTGCAAAGCGTGGGATACCCCTACCTTATGGAAAACGCCGTAAAAGAGCTCAAGGCCCTGTTCCCCACACGTTGTATAAATGTGGCCGATGTGCTTAAAACTTTATAAAAAACATCCTACCCGTTGGAACTTTTCACTATTTTCTGCGTCTAATTCTACACAGAATACAAAAACGGAGGGATGCAAAATGAAAAAGAAACTGACTATTGCGCTTGCTCTTTTGCTGCTCGTCTCGCTGCTTTGCGGCTGCGGCAGCTCGAGCAACGGAGGCCCGTCGGTCCCTGGGGCAGCGGCTGACTCGGCTCCGGTTGAGGCTCCGGCGGACTACAATTCCAACGGCGGCTGGACCATGGACAACAAGGCCGAGTACGACTACCCCGCCGGCGACAGCTACGCCCCCGCACCCATGCCCGAGCCGGAGGCCGGACCCACTGCGGGTGAGCTCCAGCCCATCGCCGGAAACGTGCCGGCAAATTCCAAGCTCATTTACACAGCGGATATCAGCCTGCAAACCACGGAGTTTGACGACGCCACGGCAAAGCTCAGCGAGCTGGTCAGCTCCATGGGCGGCTACTTTGAAAACAGCAGCGTCAACAACTACTCAAGCTACCGCTACGGCAGCTACACCGTGCGAGTGCCGGCAAAGAGCTTCGACGCGTTCTGCTCCCAGGTCGGACAGCTCTGCCAGCTTACCTACATCAGCCGCTCGGCTGAGGACGTGAGCGAGACCTATTACGACCTTGAGTCGCGTCTTACCACGCAGCAGACTAAGCTTGAGCGTTTGCAGGAGCTGCTTTCCAAGGCCGAGAGTATGGAGGACATCATCACGATTGAAAGCGCCATCTCCGAGACCGAGCTGAACATAGAGTGGCTCACGGGAGACCTGCGGCACTACGATTCGCTGGTGGGCTATTCTACCGTCAACATCTCGCTCGACGAGGTCTACCGGCTCGACGACGTGGAGCAACCCGCGATAGGCTTCGGAGCAAAGCTCTCCGCGGCGCTGAAAAACGGCTGCTCAAGCTTTGTCTGGGGGCTTCAGAGCTTCCTGCTTGGCGTGGCAAACAACTGGGTCGGCTGGCTTATCTTCCTTGCGATTGCCGGCGCCGTCGCTGTCGTCGTCGTGCGCCGTGTGCGCCGGCGCCGGAAAAATGACGGCTGGGACGATAACAGTGGCCAAGCCTGATTACTGAAACCGAAAATCACAGCTTCCCTGCGCGACACTGGTGAGCTGTGATTTTCTGCTTGTGCGTTTTCTTCTCATGTGATAAAATACGGTAAAGCCTTGCACGAAAAGGGAGGTGCGTCATGGTCCGTAAGCACGCGAAATTTTTAACCGTGCCGCTCGCCGCGCTGCTGCTCTTTACCGGCTGCGCGCAGGCTGCGGACTCGGATGGCCTTTCCGTGGGCCTGGGCTGCGGAAGGCTGCTTCTGAACGGGCGTACACAACAGGTAGTTGAAAAAAGCATAGCGGGGAAAACCTACATATACGAAAAGGGCGGCTTCGGCGGGCCTTTCTTCACTATCACGCTCAGAGACGACGGCAGCTTCAGATACTACGAGGGATGGCTGAGCAGCTATATAGGCTCCGGCGGCTGGGAACTGGACGGGGACACCATGACCCTCCGAGACGACGGGGGAATGGGAATATTCCATTTCCGCGTTGAGGGCGGGGACCTTATCTATATCGCCGACGGCTCCAGCGGTTTTCTCCATGTTGATGTACCCGACCGCGGGAGATTTTCACCCGACGACGGGACCGAAAATATTCCCAGCAGCAACAGCTTTCTCGCTGCCGGCAGCCTTTCCTGAACAAAAGGAAATTACGCGGCAGGCAAAAAATCTGTTCACCCCGCGGTGTGGTGAACAGATTTTTTTCTTGTTTGTTCGCTCTGCAAGTGGTAGAATGTTTCAGGTATGGAAAACAGATTTTATTACAGGGGTATGGACAGATCCGAACGCACGGCCTACGAGGCGATGCTCGCTGGCTTTGACTCGCTCGCGCCGTCAATCCGCGTGCCGTACTCGCGCTCGGGTCTCGGGGATGTGCTGTTCCGCCTGAAGCTGGACAACCCCGAGATATTTTTCGTCACCGGCTGCCATTACCGGTATGCGCAGGGCGCGGACTACATGGAGTTACTGCCGGAATACATGTTCGACAAGCCACGTGTGCGCGAGCACCGCAGAGCGCTTGACGCGCGGCTGGACAAGCTTTTGCGGCCCGCCCTGGCGCTTGGCGAGTCCGGACGGCTGCGCTTTGCCCACGACTTCATCTGTGAAAACGTTCGCTATGACAAGCTGAAAAAAAGCTACTCGCACGAGATAATCGGCCCGCTGCAAAACGGCGTCGGCGTGTGCGAGGGTATTGCCAAGACGGTCAAGCTCGTGTGCGGGCGGTTAGGGCTTGAGTGCGTTATAGCGGTCAGCAGGGCGGACCCCGAGCGGCCGAACGGCTACCTGCACGCCTGGAACGTGGTAAAAACCGCGGGCGCGTGGCGGCACGTGGACGCGACCTTTGACAATACGCTCACGCGCGGAGGAGAGGTACGCTACGACTACTTCAATTTAGGCGACCGGCAGCTCTTCCGCGACCACCGCGAGCTGCTCTACCCCGCTCCTGAGTGCCCCGACTGCGACGGCTTTTATTACCGGCAGGCGGGCCTGTCGCTGACGAAGCCGGAACAGACCGCCTCTCGCGCCGCGCAGGCTCTGCGCAAAAAGCGGAACGCGTTTATTTTTCACTGGCGCGGCGGATATCTTACGCGCGACAAGCTCCTTGAGCTGGCGTATCTTATCGACTCCGAGGCGAAAAAAAATGGCCGCGCGGCGGTCTACGGCGTGAACTGGCCTCAGGCGGTGGTGAAGGTAAGCTTCACCGAGCGTGAGCCGGGGACAAAAATCGAAACGGAGCTTGCCGACGAGTCGGAAAGCGATTCTGGAGGTATGGACGAATGAAAACACTTGCAGTTATCGGCACGGGGAACATGGGCGGGGCGGTAGTGCGCGCGGTCTGCCGCGGCACGGAGCCGTCGGAGGTCTGCATCGCAAACCGCACGCCGGAAAAGGCTCGGCGGCTGGCCGAGGAGTGCGGCTGCGTGATGAGCCAGAGCGGCGCGGCGGCAGCGCGGGGCGCGAAGTACGTTCTGCTGGGCGTAAAGCCCGGCGACGTCACCCCCGCGCTGGAGGAGATAGCGCCCATACTCACTGACGAGCAGGTGATAATCTCCATGGTCTCAGGCGTGACGGCGCAGGAGATACACCGCGCGCTGGGCCGCGGCAACCGGGTGGTGCGCGTGCTGCCGAACACGCCCTGCGCAATAGGCAAGGGCGTGATGCTGATTGTTCCCTGCTTTGATATGGAACGCGAGATGGCCGACGAGCTGTGCGACCTTTTCTCCGGCTGCGGCCTGGTCGGCTTCACGGACGAGGCTCATGCCGACGCGGGAATGGTGATAGAGGGCTGCACACCGGCCTTTGCGTACATGTTCATCGAGGCGCTTGCCGACGGCGCGGTACACACGGGCCTGTCCCGCGAGCAGGCAACACAGTGGGCCGCGCAGGCCGTGGCGGGAGCCGCGGCCATGGTGCTTGAAAGCGGACGTCATCCTGGGCGGCTCAAGGATGAGGTCTGCTCTCCGGGCGGCGTGACTATTGAGGGAGTGCGCGTGCTGGAGCGGCGCGGATTTCGCGGCGCGGTGACAGACGCGGTTGTCGCCGCGCATGAGCGCTCCGGAGGAAGCAGGTAAGGCCGATGTACAGACGGAAAATAATTTTTCAATACAACGCGCCGACGACGCTGACCTTCGCGCTTATCGCGCTCGGGGCGCTAATACTCGCACATTTCACCGCAGGGGTAAGCACACAGCGGTATTTCTGTGTCTACCGCTCCTCCCTGCTCGACCCGCTTACCTATCTGCGCTTTTTTACGCATGTACTCGGCCATGCGGACATGTCGCACTACACCAATAACATCATCCTCATGCTCGTGCTCGGTCCCACGCTTGAGGAGCGTTACGGCAGCAATACCATGCTCTTTGCGATACTGCTCACAGCGCTTGTCGCGGGACTTATTCAGTGGATATTTTTTCCCGGCACTGCGCTTCTGGGCGCGTCGGGAATTGTGTTTATGATGATAATCATGGCCTCACTGGGCGGAATGCGCGGCGGCGGGATTCCTCTGACGCTGGTATTCGTTTTTCTCGTCTACGTCGGGCGCGAGATATACAACGGCATTGTGCTGTCCGATAACATCTCGCAGCTTACGCACATCGCCGGCGGCGTCTGCGGCGCGGTGCTGGGCATTTGCCTGCGGCGGTCAAGCTGACCTTTTGGGTATTTGCCTTGGGTTTGGGTTATCTTTTTCTTCTGTACGCAGTGTTTGCAGTTGAGGCGTCGGCGTACTTTCTGTTCAGGGCGGCGCGGGCGCTCCGGCGGTCGTCAAGGTTCCGAACTCTGGCGCTTCTTCCGCTGATTTTGGCGGCGGGGTGCGCGGCGGCGGGAGCTTATGTGTTGGTTCTTATCTTTCGGGAGCCGCCGTGGGGATTTCGCTTTTAACGGCGCTTCTTTCCGAAATATTATAAAAAACACCCCCTCTGCCGTGTAACGCAGCAGAGGGGTTCCTTTTACTTTTTCCCTATGTCCGCACGCTTTATCAGCAGCGCGGCAGAGAGACCGATGAGAAGGCCGGCGGCGACGCCGGATACGCATAGTGGAGGAAGATAGTAGATAAGGCCGCGGGTCTCAAGCACGAATATGGCCACGATTATCTGGCCGGCATTGTGCGCCACGCCGCCGGCTACGCTCACCGCAGCGACGCTGAATTTCCCGCTTTTTTTCAGCAGTAGCATCACCAGCAGGCTCAGCGACGCGCCTGCGGCGCCATAGGCAAGACTGAACAGATTACCGAACAGAATCGACGCCAGCAGCACGCGGACCAGGGAAATGGTGCACGCACCCCTTCCGCCGAGTCGGTAAAGCGCGAAGAGCACCGCGATATTCGGCAGGCCCAACTTCACGCCCGGCACGGCGAAGGACAGCGGCAGCAGCGATTCAAGGTATGACAGTATCAGCGCCAGAGAAGTCAAGAGTCCATAAAGGGCAAGCCTTTCTGTTTTCATCTCCTCACCTCACTGCACGACGGCGTCCGGCCCGCCGCCTGTTCCACTGACGGTAATCACAAGGCGGTTCGGCAGGCAAACGATTGTCTGTCCGTCATAGCGCGCAGGGCCCTGGCGGATGCACACATGGTCCGGACAGCTCGCCTCGGATACGTACACCTCGCCGTTTTCCACAACGACTGTATTCGTGTGCTCTCCTCCTCCGGCAATAATTACCGCATCCCGCGACAGCGGCAGGCGCGCTGTCTCCGCGCCATCCACCGTCACAACCGCCTCTCCCCCGTCCTTACGAGACGAGAGCATGAGCCCCCAGGTCCCCAGCGCCAAAATTAGCAGGGCAAAAATAAGCAATATGTCGTTTTTGTGTGTTCGGATAAATCCCATATCCAATAAATCTCCCGACGCCTTTAATTTGAAGCCGCTGCGCGGCTTCAAATTAAGGTCCTCAAATGAGAGAACTCCCCGCAGGGAGTTCTCTCATTTGAGGCGTTTACACTATGCACTTTACCGGGCACTTTTCCTTGCAGGTTCCGCAGCCGGTGCACTTTGAATAATCAATTACCGCGAGGTTATTCTCGACCTTTACCGCCTCAGACGGGCAGTTCTTCATACAGATTCCGCAGCCGATGCAGCCGGCGCTGCACTTCTTGCGCACTGCCGCGCCCTTGTCATGGCTCGAGCAGCTCACAACCACGGGAGAAGCGGCGGGCAGCACCTTTATTACCTTGTTCGGGCAGACATTGGCGCAGGCTCCGCAGCCGGTGCACACGCGGGTGTCCACATGCGCTATACCGTTTTCAATGCAGATTGCGTCGCTCGGGCAGGCCGCAGCGCAGTCGCCAAGACCCATGCATCCGAAGGTACACGAGCCCGCGCCGCCGAACATCAGCTTCGCGGCCGCGCAGCTTTCGATGCCGGCATACTCCATCTTGTTGCTTGTAGCACTGCAGTCGCCGCGGCAGGCCACGACGGCGGCCTTTTGCACCATCTCTCCCGCCGAGCGGCCGAGCACCGTGGCTACAGCCTGAGCCGCGGCCGCGCCACCGGGGGCGCACAGGGTTAAAGGGGTGTCCGCGTCCTCAACCATTGCGGCAGCATAGCCGTCGCAGCCGGGGTATCCACAGCCGCCGCAGTTAGCGCCGGGCAGGCACTCGCGGACCATTGGGATGCGCTCATCCACCTCAACAGCCATGACCTTCGAGGCCACCGAGAGCACGACCGCGCAGATTATACCGATGATACTGACAACTATTACAGCAATACCTATAACCATTTTTCCGCGCCCTCCTTAACCGAAAATGTTGTCGATGACTCCGGAGAAGCCGAAGAAGGACAGGGACAGTATGGACGCTGCCAGCAACGTTATCGGCAGCCCCTTGAAGGCTGCGGGGGCGTCGTTGTCCTCAATGCGTCCACGGACGCCGGAGAACAGCACCATGGCCAGGAAAAAGCCAAGACCGGAGCCGAGGGAATTGAACATAGCCTGGGCGAAGGTGCCGCCGAAAGCGCCGGTGCCCATGTAGTTGTCCACGTTGCTGATGCAAACGCCCAGCACTGCGCAGTTGGTGGTGATAAGCGGCAGGTACACTCCAAGCGATGCGTGGAGCCCGGGGATGTACTTTTTCAGGATAATTTCAACGAGCTGGACCAATGCGGCTATAACCAGAATGAACACAATAGTCTGCATGTAGCCCAAGCCGTTTTTGTC
>CATJWG010000230.1 GCA_949744165.1 uncultured Eubacteriales bacterium
ATATTTTCATCATAAAAGCCAAATTTTAAAAATTTTTCATAATTTCTATAATATAGACGAAAAAATCGACAAAAAGTTCCGGCCCGTCGGGAGAAACGGACCAGAACCTTCACATTTTTCTTAAATTTTCGAGTTTTTTCGTATCAGACGCAGCAATGGGGGGATGATGAGCGAGAAAATGACCGAGGTGATAAGCCCTGAGACGAGCCGCGCGGCCAGCGCTCCGAAAACATAGGCGTAGCTGTAATAGCCGAGCAGCTTGCTGTCTATGTACATCGCCGCGGTGTTCATCGCGGTGAGCGCCAGAGCCGTAACGAATATTACCAGCGCAGTCTCCCAGCCTTTGAGGTCAAAGCCGCGGTGCTTTGCCCAGCCGCCGGCCATAGCGCCGCGCAGGGCCGCGGGCATAATCCACAGCAGCGTCGTCGGAGTCAGGCCATAGGGCGAGATGAGCTGCTCCAGAAACGCGCCGACCAGTCCGATAAGAAAGCCGTCGAGCGGGCCGTACAGAAGGGCTCCGACTAAAATCGGAAGTCCTGCCACGCTTATTTTCATGTTTCCGCCAACTCGGACGGAGACAAAGCTCAGCGCGAAATACATCGCAGCGAGCACCGCGTCAAAGGTCAGCTTGCGTACATTGATTGTTTTTTTCATAAAAATACTCCTTTCGCGACAGGTGCCACGAAGGGAGAGGGCTCTTGAAAAAAGCGGCTTTCCATTATTGTGGCAGCGGATGCGGAGCCGGCATCGCACGCATACGCGCTTCGTTCTGAGACAACTCCCATCCTCAGACACTTAACGCGCCGGTTCCTACTCTGTCAAAATCAAATAAATGGCTGAGCCATTGATTTGAAGGGATTCACTGCGCTGTGCGCAGAGTGCTTTTTGTCAGGTGCACGAGATGAATTGCCATGCAAGGGCAAGAAAGGGTTCCTGAGGGGCGTCCTGACAAAAAGAAATTGAAATTTATTTGCTGTGCGTACCCCGAGGGTACTTTGCCGCCGCTCGCGGAGGCGCGGGCGCGCCGTGAACTCTGGTGAGGCAACGCGCCCATCGTGTTCCCATGTGAAGTCCGGCGCAGGCGGGCTTACACGGGAAAGGAGGAGCCGCGGAACGACTAAGCTCTGCCGTTCGCGGCGGCCTGGGCGACGTGGCGGGCGAGTACGGCGGTGGTTACGGCGCCGACTCCGCCGGGGACAGGGGTTATGGCGGAGACAATTTCCGCGGCCTCATCGGTTTTTACGTCGCCGCACAGCTTCTGCTTTTCCTCACTCCAGCCGATGCCGACGTCTATCACGGTCTGTCCCGCGCGGAAATACTCCGCGCCGAGGCTATCAGTGCGTCCGCAGGCGGCTATTACTATGTCTGCCGCGCGGCTTGTTTCCGGCAGGCAGGCGGTTTTACTGTGGCATACGGTGACAGTGGCGTCCCTTTGCAGCAGCAGCATCGCCGCGGGGCGGCCAACCACCAGCGAGCGGCCGATAACCGCCGCGCTGCGTCCGGCGCAGGGGATTTTGTAGTAGTCGAGAATTTCCATCGCTGCCTGCGCGGTGCAGGGCAGAAAACCCGTCCCCGAGCCGGTGAACACCCCCGCCATAGAGCCGTCCGTTATGCCGTCCACATCCTTCTCCGGAGGGATGAGATTTCGTATTGCCTCTTCGTCAAGCGGAGCGGGAAGGGGGCGCAGCAACAGTATGCCGTGGACCGAGCTGTCCTCGCACAGCGATCCGACGGCCGCGGCAAGCTCAGCCTGCGTCACGTCCGAGGGAAAGGACGAGCGCCGGAGCTCAACGCCCACGGCGGAGCAGCGTTTCTCCGCGCCGCGCTCGTAGGACAGGTCGTCCGCCCGCTCGCCAACGCGCACCACGGCCAGCGTCGGGACTGTGCCCGCTTCGCGCAGCGCCGAGCATACCTTGGCGGTATGTTCGTTCAGGGCGGCGGCGACGGCCGCGCCCTTGAGTATTTCAGCACTCATTCCAAAGGCCTCCGCTTAAATTCATGAAACGATTATAGCCTGAGCCGGCGTCCCGTGTCAAGACAATAAACGGTTCCGCTGCCACAGTATACCGCGGCAATTTCGCGTAAAGTGAGCAAAATGCACGGTTTTCCGGCAAAAAGCACGCTTCACACAGTGGGCAAAGGTAATTGACATTGCTGGAAAACCGTAGTAAAATTACCATGGTCTTCTGTGCATAATGAAGCTTTTGATGCACTTTTATCTTAGCGGACCGGATATGTGAGTATAAAAATCAAAATTATTTTTTGGAGGTTAATAACTATGGTATTCGATGCGATTGCGGAGCTGATAGCCGAGAGAAACGACTGTGACAAGGCTGACATAACTATGGATTCCAGCTTCAGGGATTTGGGGATTGACTCTCTGGACACCGTGGAGATGCTCATGAACCTTGAGGACAAGCTGGGCAAGGAGATTGAGCTTGAGCAGGCTGTAGAGACGGTGGGCGACCTGGTGCGCTACATCGAGGACAGAATCTGAGCGGATGGTTAAGTCTGAGCTTTGCCGAGTGCTCGGGATAGAGTATCCGGTGCTTCAGGGGGGCATGGCCTGGGTGGCCGACGGAAAGCTGGCCGCGGCGGTGTCCAACGGTGGAGGCCTTGGCATAATTGCGGCCGGCAACTCCGGACCGGAGCCGGTGCGCGAGCAGATTAAGGTTGCCCGGGAGCTGACAGGCAAGCCCTTCGGCGTGAACATAATGCTCATGAGCCCCCATGCCGATGAGATTGCTGAGCTTGCGGCCGAGGAGCGGGTGCCCGTTGTCACAACTGGCGCGGGAAATCCCGCGAAGTATATGGAAAGCTGGAGGTCCGCGGGGATTAAAGTAATCCCAGTCGTGGCCAGCGTCGCCATGGCCAAGCTGATGACGCGAGTTGGCGCCTGCGCAATAATCGCCGAGGGCGGCGAGAGCGGCGGCCACGTCGGCGAGCTGACGACCATGGTGCTCGTGCCGCAGGTGTGCGACGCGACGGACCTGCCGGTTATCGCCGCCGGCGGTATAGCCGACGGACGTGGCGTCGCTGCGGCCTTCATGCTGGGCGCCTGCGGCGTTCAGATGGGTACGAGGTTTCTGTGCGCGGAGGAGTGCTCGATTCACCCGACGTACAAGGAGCATGTGCTCAAGGCAAACGACCTTGCCACGATGGTCACAGGCAAGCGCAGCGGTCACGCCCTGCGCAGCTTAAGAACGCAGTACGCGCGAGAGTATTCAAAGGCAGAGTACGGCGGAGCCAGCGACGAGGAGCTTGCCGCCATGGCGAAGGGAGTTTTCCGCCTTGCCGTGGAGGAGGGAGACCTCAAGCACGGCTGCTTTTTGTGCGGCCAGATTGCGGGCATGGTCAGCAAGGTCCAGCCTGCGGCGGAGATTGTACGCGAGGTTATGGCTCAGGCCGAGCCTTTGCTGAAGGGAGCCGGTAAATGGGTGCAGTAGCTTTTGTGTTTTCCGGACAGGGCGCGCAGTACCCAGGCATGGGACGCGAGCTGTGTGAAACAGTGCCCGAGGCTGCGGAGGTATTTCGCAGGCTGGACGAGATTCGTCCGGGAACGAGCGAAATGTGCTTTGGCGGCACGGCTCAGGAGCTTGCGCTCACGGCCAACACCCAGCCGTGCATGTTTGCAGTGGAGCTGGCCGCCGCTGCCGCGCTGACGGCGCGGGGCGTCAGGTGCGATATGGCCGCGGGCTTTTCCCTGGGCGAGGTTGCGGCGCTGACCTTTGCCGGCGCGGCGGAGCTTGAGGAGGGCTTTCGCCTTGTCTGCCGGCGCGGAGAGCTCATGCAGCGCGACGCTTCGAGGTATGACAGCGGCATGGCCGCCGTCCTGAAGCTGAGTGACGACGAGACGGAGCGGCTGTGCGCAAAATATGAGCACGTCTGGCCCGTGAACTACAACTGCCCGGGACAGATATCAGTCGCAGGTCTCAGGGAGGAGCTGCCGGCTCTGTGCGCGGACGTTAAGGCCGCGGGCGGGCGGGCCGTTCCGCTGAAGGTCTCGGGGGCGTTTCACTCTCCGCTCATGGCGGACGCGGCGGCGGCGTTCGGTGAGGTTATAAAAGCTGCGGGCCTGAAAGCACCGGAGATAACGCTTTACTCCGACTACACTGCCGGGCCTTACGGAGAGGATTTTGCCGAGCTGCTTTCAAAGCAGATTTGCTCTCCTGTGCGCTGGGAGACGATAGTCCGGCGCATGGCGGCGGCAGGCGCGGACACCTTTGTGGAGCTCGGTCCCGGGAAAACCCTGTGCGGGCTGATAGGCAAGACGCTTGGGGACTCCGTGCGCGTGTTCCACGTTGAGGACGCCGCGAGCCTTGAGGAAGCAGTCAAGGGGGTGCTGGAATGCTGAAGGGAAAAACCGCCGTGATAACCGGCGCTTCGCGCGGGATAGGTGCGGCGATATGTGAAAAGCTGGCCAGTCTCGGAGCTGACGTCGCGGTTATCTATGCCGGAAACGAGGCTGCGGCCCGGGCAGTGTGTGAAAAGTGCACGGGTGAGCACGGCGTAAAGGCCATGGCTTACTGCTGCGACGTGGCGGATTTTGAGCAGTCGAAGGAGACTGTGTCGCGCATAAAGGACGACTTAGGCGGCGTGGATATTCTGGTCAACAACGCCGGAATCAACCGCGACGGGCTTATAGCGCGCATGAAGGAGTCGGACTTTGACGACGTGCTGAGCACGAACCTCAAGGGCGCGTTTAACATGATACGCCATTGCAGCGGCATTTTTATCCGAGCCCGTGCAGGCAAGATAATCAACATAAGCTCCGTAGCCGGAATAATGGGCAACGCGGGGCAGTCGAATTACGCCGCCAGCAAGGCGGGGCTCATAGGACTGACAAAATCCGTCGCGCGCGAGCTGGCCTCCAGAGGAGTAACATGCAACGCGATAGCCCCCGGCTTTATTGCCACGGATATGACCGCGGGCTTTGACGAGAGCAACACGCTGGTTGCGTCCATACCTCTCGGACGCATGGGCACGCCGCGGGATGTGGCGGAGCTGGCCGCGTTTCTGGCCGGAAGCGGCTCGGACTACATAACGGGAGAGGTTTTCCGCATTGACGGCGGCATAGCCATGTAAGCCGCCGCGAGTAAGGAACAGATTTGCGCAAAAAAGGAAGCATATTTATGGACGAGAAGAACATCCGAAAATACGCAAAGCTTATGCAGGAGCTGGGCCTGACCGGTCTGGAAATAAAGGAAAACGGCAGCGAGCTGCGCCTTGAGCGCATGGAGTGCGCCGCGCCGGCGGGCGTGGCGGTGCCGGTATCCGTGGCTATGCCTGCGCAGGAGCCGGCGGCGGTAAGCGTGCCGGCTGTGGAGCAGGCGACCAACGACTGCATCGAGATATCGTCTCCCATGGTCGGCGTGTTTTACAGCGCGCCGGCGGAAAACGCCCAGCCGTTCGTCAGCGTGGGAGACCCAGTGAAAAAGGGCGACGTGCTGTGCATAATCGAGGCAATGAAGCTCATGAATGAGATAGTGTCCGAGTATGACGGCGTCGTGGAGGAAATCTGCGCCGTGAACAGCCAGGTGGTGGACTTCGGCCACCCGCTTTTCCGGCTTAAAAAGTGAGGGAAGCCCGATGAATCAGGAGCAGCTTAAGCAGATACTGCCGCACAGAAACAGTATGCTTCTTCTGGACGAGGCCGAGCGGAGCGAAGGTGTGTCTCGCGGACGCTACCATGTCCGTGGGGACGAGTGGTTTTTAGACGGGCATTTTCCCGGAAACCCGATAGTCCCCGGCGTGGTGCTGTGCGAGATGCTCGCGCAGTCGGTCTGCGTGCTGCTCGCGGGGGAAATGAAGGGGAGCGTCACGCCCATGTACACGGGGCTGGACAAGGTCCGCTTTAAGTCGCCCGTGCGTCCCGGAGACACCTTCGAGACCGAGTGCCGCATAACCCGCGCCAAGCCGCCGTTTTACTTTGCCGAGGGAAAGGGCACGGTGGACGGCAGGCTGTGCGTGAAGGCTGAGTTTTCGTTCGCGCTGATGGGAGAATAAACAAGTGTTTTCAAAAATTTTGATTGCAAACAGGGGCGAGATTGCAGTGCGTATAATTCGCGCGTGCAAGGAGATGGGCATTTCCACCGTAGCGGTGTATTCACGTCCGGATTCCGACGCGCTGCACGTCGCGCTGGCCGACGAGAGCTACTGCATTGGCGGCAGCGACGCGTCCGACAGCTATCTCAACGAAGAGAGAATTATAAGCGCTGCACTGGTGTCGGGAGCCCAGGCAATACATCCGGGCTACGGCTTTCTGTCGGAGAACACGCGCTTTGCCCGTGCCTGCGTAAAAAACGGCGTGGCTTTCATTGGTCCCAGCGCCGAGAACATGAAGCGCCTCGGCGACAAGGCCGAGGCGAAGAAAATTATGGCTGAGGCGGGGCTTCCGGTTATTCCGGGATGCCTTGGCATAAGCTCGACTGAGTCGGCGCTGGCGGCCGCAGAAGAAATAGGTTACCCCGTGATGCTCAAGGCCTGTATGGGCGGCGGCGGCCGCGGAATACGGCTGGTGAAGAATCCTGAGCTTATGGAGGGAGCTTACTTGGCGGCGAGGAGCGAGGGCGAAGCTGCTTTCGGCGACGGTTCGGTCTACATGGAAAAGTATATCCACCCCGCACGGCACATTGAGGTGCAGCTTCTTGCCGACGAATTCGGCAATGCGGTGTGCTTGGGCGAGCGCGACTGCTCAGTGCAGCGGCGTAACCAGAAGCTTATAGAGGAGGCCCCGTCGCCGGCGCTCCGGCCGGAGCAGCGGCGTGAACTTTTTGAAAAATGCGTCGCTGCGGTGAAAAAAATCGGGTACACCGGCGTGGGCACAATGGAATTTCTGTACGACGGCGAGCATTTCTATTTTATGGAGATGAACGTACGGTTGCAGGTCGAGCACACGGTTACGGAGTCGCTGACCGGCATAGACATAGTGAAATGGCAGATACGCGCCGCGGCGGGGGTGGAGCTGAACTTCACACAGGAGGACGTGACTATGGCCGGCACAGCGATAGAGTGCCGCATAAACGCCCGCGCGCCGGGCGCTGTGAATTTCATGCACGTTCCCGGCGGACCCTTCGTGCGTTTTGATACCTATCTTATGACGGGCTCGGAGGTCACGCCGTACTACGACCCGCTGCTGGGCAAGCTTATAGTGTGCGCCAGCCTGCG
>CATJWG010000231.1 GCA_949744165.1 uncultured Eubacteriales bacterium
AAGGAGAAGTTGTTAAAAAAAAAAAAAAAAGAGAAAAAAGGGGCCGGGGGAAAAAAAAAGCCCCAAAAAAGCCATTTTTGCAATTTACAAATACTCAATTACGCCGATAGCTTTCACACCTGCTCCAACGTGGCAGCAAATGCTTATGGGCAGGCGATAGAGATTAATACTGTTATCGTGGAAATGCTCACGTACCTGAGCCAGCCACTCCTGTGCAGGTGCAAGGTCTCCGGAGTAAGCCGTGGCTATGCGTACCTGCTTTCCGGCAAAGCGGGTTTTCAGGTCCTTTTCCGCCGCTTCAAGCATTGTTTTTTCAGCGTGGGACATACCGCGCACCTTGGCGAAGGCATCGAGCTTTTCACCTTGAATCTGCAAAACGGGCTTAAGGCCCAGAACGGTAGCCAAAGCCGCGCCCGCAGCGGTTACTCGGCCGCTTTTTTTCAACAGCTCGAGCGTGTTTACTGCCAGATAGATGCTCGAGTCAAAAGCAGAGGCCTCAAGCCTTGCGTGAATTTCCTGAGCGGACAGGCCCTGCTCAATCAGGTGCAGCGCATCAAGCACGGACTGGCGCTGGGATATGGAAATGCGCTTGTTGTCCGCGACGAGCACGCGACCGTCGTAGCTCTCGGCCAGCGCTTTGGCCGTGCCGCACGAGCCGCTGAGCGCCGAAGACATGGGAATGTGTATAACATAGTCGTTGTCCTTGAGCGCATCCTCCCACAGAGAGGTTATAGACTGTGGCGAAGGCTGAGAGGAGGAGACGTCGTCCCCACTGGCGAGCATCTCAAAAAAGTGCTCGTATGTACAGGAAACACCCTCAAAATAATCCGTCTCGTTGACGATGAAGGGCATTGCCAGCAGATGTACGCCGAGCGAATCCGCTTCCTCCTGCGTCATACTGCTGTTTGTATCGGTTACTATTGCAATTCTGCTCATATAAAACTCCTGATTTTAATTCGTATTTAAACAAGGCATAGTATAAGATTTTCTTCGACGCCTGTCAAGCTGTTTGAGAAAGGATTATTTGACTTTATCCGACTTGGTGTTATAATTATTTTATAAATGTTAAAGAAAATAGGGAGAAGGCTGTATGAGAACTGTTAAAGCTACCGATGTCACCGAGGCTGTGGCGCGGCTGTGTATAAAGGCCAACCGAGAGTTGCCGGAGGATGTTCGCGCCGAGCTGGAGTCCGCGCGCGCCGGTGAGCCTTGGCCGCTGGCCGAAAAATCGCTCGGCATACTCTGCGACAACCTTACCCTTGCTCGGGAGAAATGTCTGCCCATATGTCAGGATACCGGCCTTGCCTGCGTATTTGTTGAGCTGGGACAAGAGGTCTATATTGACGGGGATTTGGAGCAGGCCGTGAATGATGGTGTACGCCGTGGCTACGGAGAGGGATATCTGCGCAAGAGCGTGGTCGGCGACCCGTTGCGCCGTGTGAACACAAACGACAATACGCCTGCTTTTATAACAGTGCATCTTATACCCGGGAGCAGTCTGTGTATAACGGTGCTGCCCAAGGGATTTGGCAGTGAGAACATGAGCCGTCTTAAAATGCTCAAGCCTGCCGACGGGGTGCAGGGAGTAAAGGATTTTGTTGTTGAGACAGTTCGCCTTGCCGGGGCCAACCCCTGCCCACCGGTGGTTGTGGGCGTGGGCGTCGGCGGCTGCTTTGACAAGGCGGCTTACCTGGCAAAGAAAGCACTGCTGCGCCCGCTGAATGTGCCGAACCACGACCCGTGGTACGCTGAGCTTGAGCGTGAGCTGCTTGAGAGCATAAACTCCCTCGGCATAGGCCCACAGGGCTTTGGAGGCCGCACAACGGCCCTCGGCCTTGCGATAGAGTATGCACCAACACATGTGGCTGGACTGCCAGTAGCAGTGAATATGAGCTGCCATGCGACGCGCCGTGCGTCGGAAGAGCTTTGAGGAGGCGCGATGATGGAATACAGATTGACGACGCCGGTGACGGCGGAGATGCTCGCGCCGCTGCGGGCGGGGGACACGGTGCTGCTGTCCGGAACGGTATACACCTCACGGGACGCGGCGCATAAGCGGTTGTGTGAAAAGCTGGCGAACGGGGGAGAGCCGCCATATGAGCTGGAGGGCAGTGCGGTATATTACGTTGGTCCAACGCCGGAGCGCCCCAGTGAGGTTATCGGTGCGGCTGGACCCACGACTTCAGGACGCATGGACGCATATTCCCCTTTGCTGCTGGACCTGGGGCAGAAGATTATGATAGGCAAGGGCACACGAAGCAGGGCCGTGATTGACGCGATAGTGAGAAACAGCGCGGTGTATCTCGGGGCGGTCGGCGGAGCCGGCGCGGTGATGGCTGAGGGTATCAAGTCCGCAGAAATGGTGTGTTGGGAGGACCTCGGCTGTGAGGCCGTGCGCCGGCTGACGGTGGAGAAGCTGCCGCTGACGGTGGTTGTCGATTCTCAGGGCAATGACCTGTATGAATCCGGACCCGCGGCCTATCTGGCCAGTATTGAAAAGGGAGTAACGCAAAATGCCGATTAAGATACCGAACCAGCTTCCAGCGACAAAGGTACTGACGGGAGAGAATATCTTTGTCATGACAGAAACGCGCGCGATGACGCAGGATATACGCCCGCTGCAAATACTGCTGCTGAACCTGATGCCCACAAAGATAGACACGGAAACACAGCTGTGCCGTCTGCTGGGCAACACGCCGCTTCAGGTAGAGCTGGAGCTCATGCAGACGCAGAGTCACGAGGCGAAAAACGTTTCACAGGAGCACATGCTCAAATTTTACACTGATTTTGACAAGGTTTGCCACCGGTATTTTGACGGCATGATAATAACCGGCGCGCCAGTGGAAAAACTGGAGTTCGAGCAGGTGGATTATTGGACGGAGCTGTGCAGAATAATGGAGTGGAGCAAGACGCATGTCCACAGCACCTTCCATATCTGCTGGGGCGCGCAGGCAGGTCTTTACTATCACTACGGAATAAAAAAGTACATCCTTCCGGAAAAGCTCTCAGGAGTGTTCGCCCACAGGGTTGACCGACGCTCGTCCATGCTCCTGCGCGGCTTTGATGACGTTTTCATGGTGCCGCATTCGCGCAACACCACGGTTAAGCTTGAGGATGTACAGGTATGTGAAAAGCTCAAAATTCTCGCAACTTCGGAAAAGGCAGGCGTGTACGCCATGGCGACTGAGGGAGGACGGCAGATTTTTATTACCGGTCACTCGGAGTATGACCCCGATACGCTGCAAAAGGAGTACATACGCGACAAAAAGCTTGACCCCGACACGAAAATCCCCGAAAATTACTTCCCTAATGACGACGACACCCAAAGTCCTGTCGTGACCTGGCGAAGTCACGCCAGCCTGCTGTATCAGAACTGGCTGAATTACTTCGTCTACCAGACCACGCCGTATGACCTGAACGAGATAAAGCCTTTTGCATGAGAGAGGAAAATATAATCCCGTCGCTGAGTATTAAGCGACGGGATTAACTATGTTAGGATAGGAAAAGGAAGAAAAGATAGAATAATGAAACAGGGTATGACACTAATGATGAGGTTCCGTAACGATGGTTTCAGAAGATGTAGTAAAGACAGCCGATACGGTGTATTGCAGAAAATCTGAACAAACGGAGGGATCTGCAATGAAATCATTATTTGAGGAAATGGGCGGCACATATCATCAAGAGGGTGATTATTTCCTGCCAGAACTGCTCCCACCTGAAAGCAGTTCTGTTGGTATCTGGGGCCAGCGGCGGAAGACTACCTGAAAATACAAAGGAAGCCTATCTACACCGCTCTATTTCTCAGCGGCAAGCTGGACAACAACCTGTCTGAAATTTACTCTCGGGCAGAAGCCATGTTTTTTCAAC
>CATJWG010000232.1 GCA_949744165.1 uncultured Eubacteriales bacterium
AAATTTACTAACACTAAATGCCGCCTTTTTGCTAAAAATATTCGCAAAGAGGTGTTTTATATGAAAATAAACAAACGAAAAAAAGCTGTTGTACTGACGTTGTCCTATCTTTTCGCAGCTGTGATAGCGTTGGGAATATTGGCGGGAACAAACTACCAACGTGCCGAGACATATAAAAGATACGTCGCGGCCAACTATCAGCACGCTTTCGGCGAGCTGGTCACGGCCGTGTCGGAGATGGACACGGCGCTGCAGAAGAGCCTGTACGCAACATCGCCGTCTATGGTCAGCGCTGTGTGTACGGAGGTGTTCGGAAAGGCTATGACGGCTCAGATGTCATTGGGAGTGCTGCCGTTCTCGACGCAGGAGCTGGAGCAGACCGCGGGCTTTATCAGCCGCGTGGGTGATTATGCTTTTTCCCTGTCGAAAAGCGCCGGCTCAGGAGCGGGATACACTGACGAGGAGAGGGAAAACCTTAAGGCGCTGTCAGACACGGCAAACCTGTTGGCGTCCAATATGAAATCACTGCAAACCGACCTGATGGACGGCGTGCTGAGCATGGACGAGCTTGAGGACTCCCAGGACCGGCTTGATGCGGCTGAGCAGTCCATGCCGAACACACTTGGCAGCAGCATGAGGCTTATTGAGCAGGAGTTTCCGGAGATACCCAGCCTTGTGTACGATGGACCATTCTCCGAGCACATTACTAAGCAGGAGCCTGTGACGCTCAAGGGTGCGCGGGAGGTAAGCGAAGATGAGGCACGCGACGCAGCGGCACAGTTTTCCGGTGTGAGCCGCAGCAAGCTGTACCTTGCCGGAGAGTGCGGCGGGAATCTGCCGTGCTATTTCTTTGAGGCGAACGTGGGCGGCGGAACGCTGAGCCTGAAGGTGACAAAGCAGGGCGGCAAGGTCATAAACATGCTTTCCTCCCGTCAGCCGGGCGAGGGAGAGCTTTCGGCGGACGAGGTACTCAAGTCTGCCTATAAATTCCTGGACGGCCGCGGGTATACGGACATGGTGGAGACCTATCGCATACGGCAGAACAATATTGTGACGATAAACTTCGCTTACCGGCAGGACAAGGTTGTGTGCTACTCCGACCTGGTTAAGGTGGCTGTGGCTGAGGACACCGGAGCGGTGTGCGGCTTTGAATCACAGGGCTATTTGATGACCCACTGCCGCAGAGACCTGCCTCTTCCAGTGGTGAGCGAGGAACAGGCGCGCGAGAAGGTGCCGGAGGGGCTCGAGGTACTTTCCAGCCAGCTTGCGCTCGTACCAAGCGACGGAAAGTACGAAAAGCTGTGCTATGAGTTCAAATGCAGCGATGAGAATGAGCGGCACTGCCTGATATACGTCGGCGCCGAATCAGGCGAACAGGAGAAAATTCTGATTCTTATCGAGGACGAGACAGGGGCGTTGACAATATAATCTCAAATAAGGGGCCGCATTGCGGCCCCTTATTTGAGAGAATAACGGTGACGCAGGGATTTTTCGGAGAGCGTGAAATTCAAACACTTGACGGAATTGGAAAAAGGTTGTAAAATAAGGCAAGCTATAAACTGATACAACTGTCGGACCGAAGCGGGACAGGCTTTCCGCACGGACCGTAACTTAAGGAAAGGTCGGTGTATAATGGGCTTCATTCCAGAGATAACCTGCCGTCATTGCGGGAAAAAATTCTCCGCTATACACAATCGTTGCCCACATTGCGGGACCCGTAGAGTTAAGCAGTCCTCGCGCGCGCCCACGACTACCGCGAGCGCCAGACAGGGCACTTCGGCCAACTCGAGAGCGAGCGTGAATGCGAAGTGGCAGTTCATTTTTGGCTGCGTGCTTGTTGTGGCAGTGATTGCGGCGGTTATAGTTCTAATAAGCGCCAGCCTCAGCGCGGGAAGTAAAGAGCCGATTCCTACGCCGACGCCCACTGTTACTGTGACGCCGACTCCGACCCCAACGCCGCCGCCTACCCCGACGCCCTCGCCTACGCCGAATGTGACAAGCATCACCATAACGTGGATGGGAAGTGCGGTAACAGAGTTTACTCAGCCTATGGGAACAACAATCGACCTTGATGCAGTGGTATATCCGATTGATGTTGAGGCTGAAGTAGAGTGGAGCAGTGACAATGAGGAAGTGTTCACGATAGATGAGAACGGAGTGCTGACGCCTGTAGCACCAGGATGGGGGACGGTGGTTGTAACCTGCGGAGGAATTACAGCCTCGTGTCGTGTGCTTGTACGCTAAGGCGAAACAAAAATAGATGTACTCAGCCGCGCGAAAAGTGCGGCTGAGTACAAAATTTGAAGGAATTATTACTTTTTACTGTATATACTTCATGTTTTGGGTCATACCACAATAGTTGAAATGTTCCGGTTTCTTCTGCCATAATACCCCATACTCGTTGTTGCCCAGTAATTGCAAGTGAGTACAAAGTATCATGCTCTCTAAATGTAAATCTTGTAGCCTTTTTTCGCCTTTTTATCTAATTTATCAACTGATATTGGATGACTTTGCGTATTGCTTTTACGCACTGCTGTTGTAGTTAGTATATCTTCCCGCTTTAAACGCTCCCACTCTTTGAAACGCGCTAACATATCCGCCAAGTGTTTTGTGTTGGGAAATAGACTCCATTCTTCATGTTGTGTATCGAACTTTACAAAAGACCATTTAGGTTTAAGTTTGTATAGTTGAGATTTTTCTAAAAATTTAACTTGCTTTTTGCCTCTGGCTATTCAAATTATTTAACACTTTTACACATTATAGCCCACCATGCTGCCCGAGGGAGAGCAATACGCAGGTAAGTCTCTGCCAGTTCTGCTGAAAAGGTATTCAGCGAAGGTGCAGAGGCATGTTGTCATTTATGTTGATGATATGTTCGGCGTATTTACTCTCTTTGAGGTATTGGAGTTGGCCCTAACGCATATAATATAGAAATTTTATGGATGAGCAAAGAATATTCGGATGCGCAAGAAGAAGGGAGCTGATAGGATGAAAAAACGATTTCTGTTATATTGATACTACTTTCTATAGGTTTTTTCATAGTGGGGATATCATATTGCCGTCAGGGATTTGACAAGAAAGATAATTATTATCTTTCAGAATATAGCTGGGGTAGAGATAGAAATGCTTACGTTGGCGGGGACGCATATAACTATATCATCAATGGTACATACTTCGCAGGATATTGCGCATTAGGGGGAGCAATGTTTGTTTGCGGCAGCATTTGCGGTGCTGGCGGGCTAAAACTTTTGTGTCAGCCGTATAACAATACAGGAAATTCAGATACACCAAAGCAAACAAATATAACCGCAAATGCTGAAATAAATAATGAAGGATGAGCGTCGTTTGGCGTTCATCCTTTTTCTTGTCAAGAGTTTTTCTACTTTACAAATTGAAGGTGGAAATTGCAAGACTCCAGAGTCCGGTAATACAAAAGATAAAAAGGGGGAGTTGAAAGTCTCTGTTCAGATTATCTTTTGTAAGGGAACATATAAATAGGCGGCTTGAAAGCTGCCCTCCTGCAAACGGACTTAGGGGGGAAGTTTTATAACTGTGTATGAAACATCCCGCTCGGCTTTCCCTGGTGACAAAATGGATATATCCGGAGGTAGCAAAGCAGTACAAAACAAATTGGAAGGCGGTGGAGAGAAACATACGAACAGTTGGAGATATCATCTGGCGGGAAAACAGGGGTTTGTTGGAACGATTGGCCCGCAGGCGCCTAACACAGAAGCCCCGAACGGCGCAGCTGCTGGCAATTCTGTCCTCAAGCCTTGTGGTAAATGCACCGAGTGAAACCGTAGCTCTCACGGTGGGAGACACGATATGGGAGTTGTGAATGAGCCGGTATGATAAGTCCATCAAACCCGATTTGCCGAAAGAAAACAGTAACAGAAAAGCAGGCCGGATTTTGGCTATAACGATGTTTGTCTTTACCTGTAACATTTATTCGCAACAAAAGGCTCCGTCAAGGACGGGGCCTTTCCCACATACGCTTTACTTAATCCAAGCGCTGGCAACATCAAACCTTCAACCTCTGAAATATCCTGCGGTTTTAACGCCCTTGGTTGTGCGTAAGGTAGGTGAAATACATCTTTACCTCACATCTGTGTGCCGTGTTTTTGCTATCCGACATTGGTCAGACCACCGTCGGGATAAATGGTAGAGCGCTTGGGCTGACCAACTTTTCGTTTACGGCACGCAAAAAACGTTATAAAATTGACAAAAGCTCTTGATAACGGAAAGAAAATATAGTAAAATACATTTGTATAGCACGTTTGTAACATTTGGGTGAAGATGCAGCCATGGAACAGCTTAGCCGTGCGGCTGGTGAGGGGAGTGCTCCGCTCTGTAGGAGGCGGGACACAGTCCGCTCCAGCGGCGGAAGGTGCGGGAGAAGTGGCTCATATCGTCAAAGCCGCAGCGGGCTGCAATCTCGGATATTTTTTCATTCGTGCAGGTGAGAAGCTCTGCCGCGTGCTGAAGGCGAAGCTGGCGGACATAGGTGACCGGCGTGACGCACAGCACGGCGCGGAAGCAGCGCAGGCACTCGCTTTTGCTGATGCTGGCGCTGCGGGCAATATCACCGACGGTCAGCCCGTCGGCGTAGTGCTCATGTATGTATTGCAGCATCGTCTTGGTCCGCTGTGTGTCGCGCCGTGATTTCTCGGACGGAGCGGAACCGGTGCGGCCGTGCTCGAGCAGCTCGCGGACAAAGCGCGAGAGCCTGTACCGTGCCTCAAGCTCATAACCCGCTGGCTCCGACGCACAGGCCTCCCACGCGTCCTGAGCCAGCTTGAGAGCGGCTTCCTGCCAGTCAGTGCCGTGGCTGAGGCGAATACATCGGCAGGAGACGTCGGACAGCAGCGGCAGAGCGTAGCGCTGATAAAAGAGACTATCCATACCGCCGATGAGCCGTGGAGAGAAAACCAGCGAGCGCAGCCGACAGACCGTGGATGCCGGGCCGAGCTCGTGAAGGGCTCCGGCGTTGATAAAAATACCCTCTCCCGAGCCGAGAGTGAAACTGTTACAATTGACCGAGACAGCGCATTTGCCCTCTGCTATGAATGCAATCTCAAAATCATCGTGCCAATGCCAGTATACCCGCTCTTGCGTCAGGTCCTCATCGTAGCAGGAGAGAGGGAACAGGGCGCTGCCGTGCTGGGAGAGCTCGCGGAAAAGCGCGCCGCGGCGCAGGGAGCATTCGTTTATAACCATTATAGCTACCCCCCATGTTTTTGACGTTTTTATTCTATATTTTAACCTGTTTTATCCTAACTGTCCATCCTTCTTGATGATATAATCATATCAAAAAGCAAGGGGGAATCCAATAAATGCTGCATATTCTTTTGGCAATTATCTATATGGCTTTCATCGGCCTTGGGTTACCGGACTCACTTCTGGGGGCGGTCTGGCCGTCTATGTATGGGCAGTTCGGCGTTCCGATTTCATACGCGGGTATAATATCCATGATAATCGCTCTGGGAACCGTGGTGTCGAGCCTTATGAGTGACCGTCTGACGAGAAAGCTCGGTGCAGGGCTTGTGACGGCGGTAAGCGTGGGGCTCACGGCGCTGGCACTGCTCGGCTTTTCGGTAAGCAATTCGTTTGTCCTGCTGTGCCTGTGGGCAGTGCCGTACGGACTTGGTGCCGGAAGCGTGGATGCGGCGCTTAACAACTATGTCGCGCTGCACTATGCAAGCCGGCACATGAGCTGGCTGCACTGCATGTGGGGAGTCGGCGCCTCTCTGGGCCCTTACCTCATGGGCCTGGCGTTGACAGGAAGCGCCGGTTGGGCCGCTGGCTACCGCTATGTGGCGCTGATTCAGATTGCGCTCACACTTGTTCTGCTGCTGAGCCTGCCGCTGTGGAAGCGGCGCAGTAGCGGTGCTGATGCGGAAGATGCCGGCAGAGTGCTTACTTTGAGCGAGATTGTGTCCATACCGGGGGCCAAGGCCGTGATGCTCACCTTTTTTTGCTACTGCGCCGTCGAGCAGACCGCTGGACTGTGGGCGGGCAGCTATCTGACGCTGCACGGGAATATATCGCCGGAGACGGCCGCGAGCTTTGCAAGCCTGTTTTTCGTCGGAATAACCGCCGGCAGGGCGGTCAGTGGCTTGCTGACGCTCAGACTCAGCGACGCTCAGATGGTGCGCCTGGGTCAGGCAACTGCGGCGCTGGGGGCCGTGTTATTGCTGTTGCCGCTGGGAAGCGTGTGCGCGCTGGCGGGGCTTATCCTCGTCGGCCTTGGCTGTGCGCCGATATACCCAAGCGTAATACATTCCACCCCAGAGCACTTCGGCGCGGATAAGTCTCAGGCGGTAATCGGCGTACAGATGGCCAGCGCTTATGTCGGAACCTGCCTTATGCCTCCGCTGTTCGGCTTCATGGCCGAGCATATTGATGTTTCAATTTTCCCGTTCTACCTGCTTTTAATGCTCCTTTTGATGACAGCCGCACATGAAATACTGCTGCGAAGGAGCAGGGGGCGGAGTTGAGAAAAACAGAGGATAAAATTTACGAAAAAAATCGTGGAAATAGAAAGGAAGATATGGTATACTCTGCTTTGATGGGAAAATAATTCCCGTCGGAGAGTAAAATGACGCGCCTGGGGTTATGGATATGGGCGCGGTAAAATATCATGAGGAGGAACTGCTACATGGAAACTTATGGTCTGGAAAAGCTTGGCATTACCGGTGTGAAGGAAGTAGTATACAACCCGACGTATGAACAGCTTTTTGAAGCGGAGATGGACCCGACGCTGGAGGGCTATGAAAAAGGGCAGATGACTGAGCTGGGCGCGGTAAATGTGATGACTGGTATATATACGGGCCGCTCTCCCAAGGACAAGTTCATTGTGATGGATGAAAACTCCAGGGATACCGTATGGTGGACCTCAGACGAGTTCCAGAACGACAACAAGCCTGCCACAAAGGAGGCGTGGGAAGCCTGCAAAGCGCTGGCAATCCAGGAGCTTTCCAACAAAAAGCTATATGTGATGGACGTATTCTGCGGTACCAACGCCGACTCCCGCATGGCAATACGCTTTATCATGGAGGTGGCCTGGCAGGCGCATTTTGTAAAGAACATGTTCATCGCCCCCACGGCTGAGGAGCTGAAAAACTTCAAGCCCGACTTTATCTCCTA
>CATJWG010000233.1 GCA_949744165.1 uncultured Eubacteriales bacterium
AAATTACTGAAAGAAATGAAAAATCCGGCAGCACAAACAAACCGCACCGGCAGGACCTCTCCGTCCCGCCGGTGCGGTTATTTGCGCTGCATGCTTTACTGTGTCCCCCTGATCATGGCGTTGTCCAGTTTCACCTGCCCCAGCAGTAGCGGGAAGGTCGGGTCATGCAGCTTAAAATTTTCAAAGGCTTTCCGTGGAGTTTTGTTTGCGTAGCAGTATTTACAGCCGTTCAGATTGGACGGTGTCAGTCCGCCCGCCTGTGTTAAGTATCATTCCAGCACATCCTTTATTACACTTAGTTTTTTTCTGATTTTAACGCGCAGTATTTTATCTGTCAAGTACGTATTCTTCTATCCATCCGGACCGTCATGGCCCAGTTTATTTCTCTGTTCTTGTTTTTTTACCCGGCATATTTTATATTTTTTGATTTTCCGCTATCCTTTCACCCTATTTCTGCGTTATGCTTAACGGAAGTACTTTCACAGCAAGGGAGAGAACCGGACCATGGATGAGGACTCACGGCTGATTCGCGCCATGCGCGCGGGTAGAGATGACGCGCTTGAGAACTTCGTGCGCAAATATTACCCCGATATTTTCCGATACTGCCTGCGGCGGCTCCCCTCAACCGCCGACGCAGAGGATTTGACGCAAACGGCCTTCGAGCGCTTTTTCCGTGGCTTTGAGAACTACCGCCACTGCGGCAAAGCAAAAAACTACCTGTATGTTATTGCGGGCAGCTTATGCGCAGACTTTTACCGCCGCTCCCCTGACGAGCCCGCCGCGGAACTGCCCGAGTCCGCCTCCTCGCCGGAGGCTGAGACAGACCGGCGGCTTGATTTGCAGTCCGCCGTTGAGGCTTTAAGCGAGCCACTGCGCGAGGTGATTATCCTGCACTATTTTCAGGATTTGAAGCTTCGGGAGATTGCAAAGCTTCTCGGCATCGGTCTGCCGCTTGTGAAATACCGCATATCAAAGGCGAAGCAACAGCTTAAATCACTTTTACGGGAGGATGAGACATGACAAGGCTTGAACGTGAGCTTTACAAGCTGGGACACTCCAGCACTCCCCTGCCGCAGCCTGAGGCCGTTTCTCGTGCCGTAGAAGCGGCAAGGCAGGCATTTTACATCGGTCAATCCCAGCGTTCGATATCCTATTTTGATTTTCTCCTGACACAAATGCGCACTATACAAAAGCGTTGGTGGCTTATGCAGGCCGCGCTGCTTACGGCTCTGTGGTGCATTGTTTCCCAAAGCAGCGGCATACCGGAAACGAGGCGGCTTATCGACGCCATAGTTCCGCTGTTTACAATAGCGGCCGCGCCGGAGCTATGGAAAAATCTGCGCATCGGTTCGATGGAGATTGAGGGCACGTCCTACTTTACTCTGCGTGAAATCTACAGCGCGCGTCTGACCCTATTCGCCGCAGTGGATTTGAGCCTGCTGAGCGTATTCTGCCTGTTCTCCATCAGCCTCGGACACATGGGTCCTGTCCGCCTTATTTCGGAGCTGCTCCTGCCCTTTACAGTAACCTGCTGCATATGCTTTCGCGTGCTGTGCTCGCGGCGCTGCCGCTCCGAGTCGCTGGCTGTGGCGCTGTGTCTGCTTTGGACCGCGCTCTGGTCAAGCGTACTGCTCCGAGAGGAGCTCTACAGCCATATCTCTCTGCCGGTCTGGGCCCTGCTTTTGCTGCTATGCATTGCATACCTGGCCCTGTGCGTACGCCGCACACTGAATAACACAAGGAAATGGAGTGAATACCTGTCATGGAACTAAGATTGAGCGCGCTTACAAAGCGGTTCAAGGATTTTACCGCCGTAAACGGTGTGAGCTGTGCGATGTCCGGAGGCGTATATGGCCTTCTCGGCATCAATGGCGCGGGTAAGACAACGCTCATGCGCATGCTCTGCACGCTTATACCGCCAAGCGAGGGCGAAATAACGCTCGACGGCGCGGACATCTTTCAAATGGGCGCGGACTACCGGCGCATACTCGGCTATCTGCCGCAGGACTTCGGCTGCTATCCCGACTTCTCTGCCGAGGACTACCTGCGCTATATTGCCTCAATAAAGGGACTGAGTCCCGTCGTGGCGCACCGGAGAATTGATGAGCTGCTCCACAGTGTCGGGCTTGACAGCGCGCGCAAAAAGAAAACCAAAACCTTCTCCGGCGGCATGAAGCGGCGGCTCGGCATCGCGCAGGCGATGCTCAATGACCCGCACATCCTCATTTTAGATGAGCCCACCGCAGGCCTTGATCCGAACGAGCGGGTGCGCTTTCGCAACCTGATAAGCGCGCTGGCACAGGACAGGCTGGTGCTGCTGAGCACGCACATAGTCTCCGACGTAGAGTACATCGCGGGAGAGATTTTCTTGATGAAGGACGGAGAAATTGTCCACAGCGGCAGCGTGCGGGAACTCATTGCGGACATGCCGGAGCGCGTGTGGCTGTGCACCGTGCCGCGGGAGCAGGCCGCGCATTTGGAGCGGGACTACAAGGTCGCCAACGTCCGCCTTGCCGGCGGCGGGGCGCAGCTTCGCATACTCTCCGCCGAGCCGCCCTTCCCCAATGCCGAGCCGGCGGAGGCCACCCTTGAGGACGTGTTCCTGTCCTACTTCGGCCAGACGGGAGGTGAGCTGGAATGACACGCTTTGAGCTGAAAAAGATTTTCTCCCGGCGAATAAATCAGATTGTCCTGCTCATAATCGCCGGCCTGACAGCGGTATGTATCTTCATGGGGCTGAACGCCGTCAGCTACTCCATCCCAGATGAAAACGCCGAGTACGGTGTGCGCCATATCTCCGGCCGCGCGGCCGCCATGCGCCTTCGCGCGGACGCGGCGCAGTACGAGGGACCGCTGACGGAGGAGACGCTGCGCCGTATCATTGAGGAAAACGCGCGCCTCAAATCCATGCCCCAAGCGCAGTCCAAGGACGTTGCCGACATTGCCTACGAAAACTACATCTACTGCCTGACACAGGGATACAAGGACATCCGGGCTCTCTGCGCCGTGGCCTGCACGGGCTTTCAGGAGTATGACTATTACGCCCTCGACCGCCTCAAGCCCGAGGACGCGGACAGGTTTTACACCATGCGCACCCAGCAAATGCTCGAGTGGCTCAACCTCCCCGAAAGCGCCAAGCTTTTTACTCAGGCGGAGCGAGAATTTATCAAAGGCCGCTATGAGGCGCTGGAAATTCCTATAACCTACCATCCGTACATGGGCTGGGACGCGGTCTTTGACAAGGCGCCGACGTTACTGATGATAATGACCTTCCTGCTGGGCTTTCTGCTTGCCGAGCTTTTCGCTTGCGAGTCTCGCCTTAAAACCGACGCTATCTTCTATTCAAGCTGTCATGGGCGCAAAAAGGCGGTCTGGGCCAAGGTCAAAGCGGGGCTTATACTCACCAACGTCATGTACTGGGGTTGTATGCTCGTTTTCTCCGGCGTGCTGCTGCTCATTCTCGGCGGCTCCGGATGGGACTGCCCCGTTCAGGTAACCATCGGCGGCTGGAAAAGTCTCTACAACATCACGATTTTGCAGAAATACCTGCTCCTGCTCGTGTGCGGCTGGGCGGGGATATCGTTCACGGCCCTGCTGTCCATGCTTGTCTCGGCCAGGACAAACTCCGCCACGCTGTCCGTCGCAGTGCCGTTTCTGCTTATTTTCCTGCCGCAGATAGTCTCCGGCGTTGCCGGAAGTTCCTCGGCCGTGTCTGGCTTACTCGGACTGCTGCCCGACCATCTTTTACAGGTGTCGGTCGTGATGAACACGTTTAACCTCTACACCCTCGGCGGCAAAATTCTTGCTGAGCTTGAAATAACTCCGTGGCTGTATCTCATCATTTCCGCCCTGCTGGTGCCCTTAGTCTACACTGTCTACCGCAGAAGGAATCCCGCATAAGCGTAAAAACCCCACGGCTGGGCCGTGGGATTTTTTTAGAGTCTTTTCAATTCACGGTCCTCACTCGGCGCGCTCCATAGCTCGCCGGAAGTCACGCTGGTCTGTAAATATCTCATTGGTGTATGGATTTTTCTTCTGCTCTATCGCACGCTTTATGATAATTCCCAGCACTATCACGTTGGCCGCGAGTGCAAGAATTGCAACCACGCCCTGCATCTTCGGGTCCGCGCCCGTGGGACGCACGGCCGCGTTCATGAATCCGTCGGTATACAGACTGGGAATGACAGTGAAGCGGCTGTTGTCCTGGAACAGCGGGAACACCTGGGCGAACATACACCAGAGCGCAAGCGTGTTGGCGCGGTTTTGAATCCACCCGCCCTTGTTCCACAGCGCGTTGGCAAATGTGGGCGCCAGCAGCAGCGCCAGGCCGCAGTACCATGCGTGGGTCGGCAGGTTGTTGTAGGTGTACTCAAAGTTCCACAGGTCGTATGCTATGATGAACAGGAAGGTCATGTCCGGCCAAAGCATGTCGTCATGCTTTTTAGGGCTGTAAATTCCCCACCAGCCCGTCATGCACAGGATATTTAGTATACCGGCAATCCCGTTGACCCAGTTCCACCATCCGCCGTATAGCCAGACATTTTCGCTGGAGAGCCACCAACGGTCGCCGTACTCGCGCAGGGCTATCATGCCCTTAACTCCAGACTCAAAGTCGCTTACAACGGCAATGAGAATGTTTATCGCCACGATAACAAACGGAAATACCTTGAACCAATGCGTTTTGCCGATGCTCCACTTGTACTTGAGCATCATGAAGCCGATGCAGCCCGCTGTCGCGGCATAGAGCTTGGCGTAGTGGAACCAGCTATTCATGTTTGTGCAGGTCTGGTTATTGAGCGCCCACTCCATGCCCATGCCGGCGCAGACATAGATGGCGATAAAATACACCGTCAGTGCCGCGGGAATTATCAGAAAGCATGTTATACCTCCGGCCTTGCTGCGTCTGGCAAACTCGTTGGCCAGTATCAGTCCCGTGAATACGAGCATCCAGCCAAGAAGCTGCCAGCCCGCTCCTTCTCCGTAAATTTGAAACATCATAGCAATTTACCTCCTCTTCGGCGGGAAAATCCCGCCAGCTCTCTTTTTGTCCCGCCGTCTCTCTCCTCCGGCAGATTTTTCCGGTAAAAGCAATGGTCTTTTGATTGGGGTTAAACGCCTTCTATTTCCCTTATGCTGACCTCGTTTCCCGTCAACAGCCAGGTTTCTTCGCTTTGACAGTGCGGGCAGGCGCGGCCGTGCTCCACGGTGGGATAGTCTCGTCCGCACCCTCCGCAGTGGGTCACGGCAGGCAGAGTCTCAACACGCAGCTCGCTGCCGCGCAAAAGCTCTGTCTTGTCCGCAGCCCAGCGCCAGCAGTCCGTCAGGTACTCCGGCACCACGCCGGATACCTCCCCGAGCTCGAGCACCACGGCATTGACTCGTTCCAGATCATTTTCCGCGCTCACCTGCTCGACCGTGTCTATGATATGAAAAACAATTCCAAGCTCGTGCATTGCCTCACTTGCCCTTTGCCGCACGCTTTATTTTTATCTGGCGCTTTACCATGTTCGGCAGTATGGCCTTCATCTTGTCCTCGCTGCGTATCATGGTGCTGCACTCGGGGCGCTCGCGGTGCAGGTGTATCGCATCAAACTCGCAGCGTGTGGTGCACAGCCCGCAGCCAATACACTTGTTCGGGTCCACTATCGACGCGCCGCAGCCCAGGCAGCGGGCTGTCTCTATCTTCACCTGCTCGGCTGTCAGGGTGCCGCGGCCATCGGAGAAAGTACGGTGCAGGGCCTCGTTGTACCCCGGTGCCTGGCGCGGGCTGTTGTCGAAGTCCACGGGTATGGTCAGGTTTTTCTTGTCCAGCTCCACAAAATAACGCGGGTCACGGCCTATTGTCAGGCTGGTATCCGGCTGCACGAAGCGGTGGAGCGACACGGCAGCCTCCTTGCCGGCGGCGATAGCATCAATGGCAAACTTCTGCCCCGTATATGCGTCTCCGCCGACGAAAATATCTGGTTCGGCGGTTTGCAGTGTTTTGGGGTCGGCCTTGGCGGTGCCGTTGGGATTGAGCTCCACCTTTGTTCCTGTCAGCAAAGCGCCCCAGTTGGCGCGCTGTCCGATGCAGTAGAGCACGAAGTCCGCAGGAGCGTTCTCTGTGTAGTTATCGTCAAACCTCGGGTCAAAGCGTCCCTCGTCGTTTTTAACCGACAGGCACCTTCTCAGCTTTAGTCCCGCGGTGTGTCCGTCTCCGGAAATCTCCACGGGGCCCCAGCCTGCGCGGATTACGATTCCGTCCTCCTCGCACTCTGTGCGGTCCTCAACGCCACAGGGCATCTCGTCGTACTGCTCAAGACAGTACATCGTCACCTTCTCCGCGCCGGAGCGGACCGCAGTGCGCGCAACGTCGCAGGCGATGTTGCCGCCGCCGATGACGGCCACGCTGCCGTACAGCTTCACGTCCTGCCCAAGATTCACGCCACGTATAAAATCAATGCCCGCCATTACGCCGTCGAGAGCATCCCCCGTCACACCTAATTTCCCGCCGCTCTGAAGTCCCACGGCCAAGAAAAAACCCTTGAAGCCCTGCTCGCGCAGCTCCGGTATGGTCACATCCCTGCCAACCTCCACGCCGCAGCGAAACTCGACGCCGAGCTCACGCAATATGTCAATCTCCGCGTCCACAACGTCCTTCTCAAGCCTGAAGGAGGGAATAGCGTTTGTCAGCATTCCGCCGGGGCGCAGTGCCTGGTCAAATACAACTGGCTTGTAGCCCTTGAGCGCGAGATAAAACGC
>CATJWG010000234.1 GCA_949744165.1 uncultured Eubacteriales bacterium
ACTGCCGAGGGGGAGGAAAAGCAGCCGGATGCCTGCGCTCACGTCCATGACGAGAGCTGTTTTACGCTCGGATGTGTTCATAGTCACGGCGAGGACTGTCTCAGCCTGAGATGCACCCATGTCCACGACAGAGGCTGCGGATACGCCGAGCCGTCAGATGGACAGCCGTGCGCCCACGTACACAACGAAGCCTGCGGCTATTCCGAGGCTGCGGATGGTAGACCGTGCGTGCACGTCTGCGCTGTCTGCGCCGGAGATGCCGCATATACAGTGACGGTATGGGAATGGGTGGACGAGTCTGAACAGCTTACGTGGAACGAGGCTTTATCCATGTGGAGTCTCGGCCTGCCGGGCGCCAGTGAAGAAAAACCCGTCACAGCGGATGTGCTGACACAGCTTCTTCCAAACGCCGTCACAGCTCTGCTTGCGGACGGCTCCGAGGCCGTTCTGGCTGTTATCTGGGAACTGAACACTGTCCCCGAGGAAGCCTTTCAGGGCGATTATGTCCTGACGGCCGAAATGACCGAGGACTATTGTCTGGGAGAGAATGTGCCAGAGCTGAAGGTTATGCTTGAGCTGGGAGGAGCGCAGGCTTATGCGGAGAAGGCATACCCCGGAACGAGGAGAGACTTAACAGACGATGACCGTTTCTCCGACCATATCGTCCGAGGCATTCAGCCGGAGGGAGTGACTGTTAACCTCTTTAACTACACTACAAATATGTATCTCGGCACCACAGATAACGACCTTTTGCCAAAGACGGATAACGTCGCAATACCGTCAACATGGAATATGGGGATTAACAGAGGGCGCCTTCTGCTGTTTGGCGACAGCATGGTAGGGGCGGGCTATTGGAATCTTGGAGCCGGCGCTGGCCGCCCTTGGGGAAAGGCGCATACCAACATGAAAGGAATTGTGGAACCGGCATTGGGAGCGGACGGTTATCCGAGTCTTGACTTGGATAACGCGAGAAAGCCGCTGCCCGATGCCACGGGAACCCATCCCACGGGCACAACTGACGTGGCTTTCCTTCAATGGGCGGAGAAGTATACGGGCGCAGGGACAACAGGAGATGTCAATGCGGCCCGCGCGCTCTCGCCAGGGGTGCTGGCCAATGCAGGCTTCACAGCAAATGCGGACGGAACGGTGACGGGCGGCGGGGATGCCTCTCTTTCTTATTTGTTTGATTCGGTGCCCAGCAGCGATAAAAGCGTCTATGAGAATGTAACAGGCCTGTTCCAGCTTGACGACGAGGGCTATTACTACTATTATGCACGGCAGAACTTTGCCGAGCTGAGCACAGCGGACGGAACAAACTCTTTCACTCTGTACGACGGCCCTGCCGTCTGGCGCACTGACGGCGGATATCGAAGCGCTGAGGGCGACTTTAACGGCGACATGAGTCTGGGTAATTTCTTCCCCTTCAATACCGCGGCTCAGGTTTTTGACTGCATTCAGACGCATGACAGCAATGGCAGGGAAACAAATATTCTGTCGAGCTCTGAGGCCATGACGAATATAGGAAACGCGGTCAAGGCCGACCACCACATGGGAATGACGGTCCAGGTCGATTTCCGCCAGCCGGAAAACGGCACAATCAACAACGGCGCATCTACCCCGATTCCCATGACATTCCAGTTCTCGGGCGATGACGACGTGTGGGTGTTTATCGACGACGTGCTTGTGCTGGATATCGGAGGCATACACAGTGAGCTGTACGGCACCATAGACTTTTCCACCGGAGACGTCTATATAGGCCAGAGCTGGCGTACCGGAGGCGTGATACCCAGGGACAGTGGAAGGGAGAATATCGCGGGCGACCAGCATACCATGGCTGTCGATTACACAACTTTGAGGGAGTTGTTTGAAAAAGTGCAGGGTGAGGCTTTCAACGCGGCCGAGTGGAACGGCGACACCTTTGCCAGCAACACAAACCATACTCTGAAAATGTTCTACCTTGAGCGCGGCAACTACGATTCCAGCCTGGCTCTGCGCTTCAATCTCCAGCCGCGGCTGTATCAGGAAATAAAAAAGGTTGACCAGAACGGCAAACCAATTCAGGGCGTGGAATTTACCTTGTATGCGGCGGAAAAGAACGGCGCGGGATATGAGCTCGCCAGCGGCGCGCTGGCCACGCTTACAACCGATTCCGACGGCATTGCCCGTTTTTTGGAATATGACGAGAACGGCGAGCTGCAGCCCTTCAACTTTATAGACAGGTATACAAGCGGAGGTATCGAATATTACATACTGGAGGAGACCAAAACTCCGACGGGTTACCGAACACTGCCGGAGAACATAGTTCTGCGCTTTGACTACTCAAGCACCATGCTCATCGTGGTGAACCGTTGGACCACCGGCGCATACTCAAGTTTTACCTCACATATAACCGGAAACAGCAAAGTTGCATATGGACAGTTCAACGAGGACGGTACAATTTCGCAGAAAACGGACAAAAACGGAAAGGTCTTTCCGGTGAGCGACAGCATGAAGAAAAATGGACTTGTGGTGGCGGTGCCGATGCTGTACCAGCCGAATATGTCAAGACCTGAAAACTCTGCACCCACCGGCGGCCTGTGGGTGGCTCTGTACGGAAGCAATACCAACGGATACAACACTGTTATTCCGGCGGGACGTGCTGCGGAGGATTGGAGAAAGGCTGTGCTTGAAGCTGTGCTGCGCCAGTGCGCGGGATTGTCTGATTCGCCAAGCTGGTATTTAAGCTGGGACGGTGAAAACCACAGGCTTGTCGGAGAGCTTCAGGATTTGCCCGGACGTGCCGACCGCTATGAGCGTGCCGGGGAAACCGACGGCAAGGACATGAAGATGGTGTACGCCGTCATAGACCCGAACGTTTTCGACGCGCTGAACATTGACAGGTTGGCAGACGCGAGTGAAAAGTATGAGGCGCTGGGCAATTACGTGAAACAGTCTGGCAGGAGCATAGAAGAAATAGTCAATGAAGTTTATGCTGTGACGACCGACGAGCAGGGTACATCAGGACAGGGCATCACGCTTTTGAATGTGGACCAGTTTCTGCGGGAATTCCGGTCTCTGATATATATACCAAATGAGCAGAGGGAGCTGCGCGTGTGGAAGGTGGACGAAAACGGAGAGGGCATAAACGGAGTTGAATTTACCCTGTACAACCAGAACGACGATTCCGCCGCAGCCTCCGGAGTCACGGCAACGGTGGACGGAATGGACGGCGTGCTGATTTTCAGGCCGCTTTCAGAAGCGGCGGCGGAAGGCTACGCGGACATGGAATGGGCAAGCTCGGTTAACACACAGTATTACCTGAAGGAGACGCGCGCTCCGGATGGATACAGGCTCAATCCCACGGAAATCCCTATTATAGTAGGAATATATTCCATTTATGCCGATGCGGGCACGAAGGACGACGGCGTGACCGTTATGGCCGGCGTGGGTAAACTGGCCCAGACTATGGTAAAGTATGCGGCGGACACAAATGTGAATATCACGCTGCGGGACATAACCGCAATCGCCCAGGTCCAGTCCAGCGGAAGCTTTGATTTAAGGGGCTGGACAGACATGACGCTGGCAGATACCGACGGACTCGTCAGGAGCCTTAATCTGCATTACGGCATAAACAACATGATTGATTACGGCCTCCACGACGAGGATGGAGGCAGGAATTATTACCCCTTCTTTGTAACCGACACGGGCTTTATCCGCGCAAGGGTCAGGCAAAACAGCCTTACGCTTAATTCTCCCGCCTATGAGGCGGACAAGGACAGCTCAACAAACAGGGAGATTCTCGCGGATACCGACATCACCAGTCTGTTTACGCTGCTCAACACCGTGGTTGTAACCGATAAACAGTACGAAACTCCTGACACCGGCGCGCTGGCCATCAGCAAAACCATAACGGGAGAGGGCATAGGCGACGCGGACTATACGCGTTATTTCAGGTTTAAGCTTGAGCTTAAGGACAGGAGCGGCAGCGAACTGACCGGCAGCTACTATTTCTACGGCACAGACAAGTCGGGATACGTCAAAAGCGGGGACGAGCTGCCCCTTCACCACGATGAAGAGATTGTCATCCTTGGACTACCCACAGGAACGGCGTATACCGTCACGGAGACGGATGCCGACGCGGACGGCCTGCATTGCCTGCCAAACGGCGGCGTTATCAGCGGAGGTATTGTCAGCCGGACGACTGCCCGCGCCGATTTTGTCAATTACAGGGGCGAGCCCAGACCCGGCAGCCTGTCGGTGAGCAAAACTGTGACCGGCAGCGCCGGCGACAAGACAGAGAACTTCACCTTTACGGTAACACTGAATAACAAGCTGAGCGGAAAGTATGGCGATATGAGCTTTACAGACGGAGTTGCTGTGTTCCGGCTTCGGCACGGCGAGCGTGCGACGGCCGAAAATCTTCCTGCCGGCACGAGCTATACCGTGACAGAAAGCGACGGAGAGGGATATGATGTGAGCAAAATCGGCGACACGGGTACAATCCTGTCAGGAGAAACATCCGAGGCCGTGTTCATCAACACAAAGGAGCTTCCGCCGGAGTCTGAAAAAGGACATTTGACAGTGAGCAAAACCGTAACAGGCTCAAGGGGCGATAAGACGAAGAGCTTTACGTTTACGGTTACGCTGAGCGATAAGCTGAACGGAAAATATGGCGATATGAGCTTCACAGACGGAGTTGCCGTGTTCCGGCTCCGGCACGGAGAGAGCGCGACGGCGGGCAATCTTCCCGCCGGCACGGACTATACCGTGACAGAAAGCGACAGCGGGGGATATACCGTCAGCACAAGAGGTGACAGAGGAACGATTGAAGAGGGGGAAACATCCAAGGCAGAATTTGTTAACCACAGGGGAGGCTCCAGCGAACCGGACAGCAGCTACACAAGCGTAACGGTCAAAAAAGTCTGGGTGCTCGATGACGGCGGAAAGCGGACAGAGTCCGTCACAGCGGTGCTGTACAGGGATGAAGAGAAATATGCGTCAATAGAGCTCAGCGACGAAAACGGGTGGTCACACACCTGGAGCGGTCTAAATGACCGCTATACCTGGACAGTGGAAGAAGCGGATGTTCCGGAGGGCTTTACCTCGACTGTGAGTAGTTCAGGGGGGACGAGCTTCACCATCACCAACGACGACATACCGAGCCAGCCAAAGAAACCGGTGGAGCCAACCGAGCCGCAGAATCCGGTTGACCCTGAGCACATGGGAGACCCTGACATACCGCTTGCGGACGTTGACCCCGAACCTGTTGTGCCTGACATACCGCAGACGGGGACAAACTGGCGGCCAATGTGGCTGCTGGCTGCGGCCGGCTGTATGGCGTTGCTGGCGGGAATATGGGAAAAACGGCGCTACCACGGCAAGCATGAAGTGTAAGGCAAATACGCTCATCACTGCCGGTCTGCTGCTGCTTGCGGCCGCTGTCTTCGTGGGAATACACAATCTGAATGATGAACGCAGGGCAGAGGGCAGCGCGGAAAGTTTGGCGCGCCGAATTGAGGCGGAGCTGCCGGCTGAAAAGACATATGCAGCGTTAAAAGCGGAAACAGAGAGCGGGGAACAAACGGAAATGGCACAGGCGCAGGAAATTCCAGACTACGTTGTGGACCCTGAGATGGACATGCCTGTTCTGAAAATTGACGGGAACTTGTGCATCGGTATTCTTGAAATACCATCTCAGTCTCTTATTCTTCCGGTAATAAGCGAGTGGAGCTACTCTGCGCTGAAGCTCTCTCCCTGTCGTTTTTCAGGCTCCGCCTATCTGGACGACATGATTATCCTCGCTCATAACTATCCAAGACATTTCGGTGGCCTGAAGGACTTATATCAGGGTGACGAGATAATCTTTACAGATGCCGCCGGCAATGTTTTCCTTTACACGGTGTCGGAATCGCAGCGGCTTGGACCCATGGATATTGACGAGCTGAATGACGGCGAGTGGGATTTGACTCTGCTGACCTGCACTGTGGGGGGACACAGCCGCGTAACCGTACGCTGTGAGCGTGCAGAGAATGCTGCTAATGTAAGCGTAGGGTAGTGTATTGGAAATGGCTTTCAAGTCATAAATATAAAGCAGCGTCCGATTTTGGGACGCTGCTTTAAACTGTTATCCTGTTGTGTCTTAAGATGCTTTATTTTTTCCATATACCCGGCGCCATCAGAATCAGAATCGGATAGATTTCCAATCTTCCTATCAGCATCGCCACGGTCAGCACCAGCTTGGAAAAACCGGATAAGGCGCCAAAGCTGGCCGCGGGGCCGACGGCGTCAAAGCCGGGGCCTATATTGTTTACGCAGGCCACGACGGCGCTGAAGGTCGTTTCCATACTCTGTCCGTCAATGGATACCAGCAGCGTCGTCACTGCGATTATGATGAAATACAGCATCATATATGCGTTGACGGAGCTGACGGTGTCGTCGTCGATAACCTCACCGTCCATGTGCAGGAGCTTGACCGAGTTTGGATGCAGCACGCGGTAGATGGAGCTTTTCGCAGATTTGAACATCAGCAGTATGCGAACAACCTTCGCGCCACCGCCGGTGCTGCCGGCGCAGCCGCCGATGAACATCAGGCCGAGCAATATCATCTTCGATATCTGCGGCCACTGGTTGAAGTCCACGGTGCTGTAGCCCGTGGTGCTTATGATTGACGCGACCTGGAAAAATGCGGCGCGTATGGTCTCCTCCGTACCGGCGAAGCGTCCGGCAGTGTTTATCGCGATTGCCGCCGTGGAAATGAGCACTATAGCTAAATAGACGTTGAGCTCCTCATTTTTGAACGCCTTGCGGAAGCGGCGGATGAGCAGGAGGTAGTAGACGTTGAAATTGACGCCGAACACTATCATGAATATGCCTATGACCCATTGGCAGTAGGGGCTGTAAGAGGCGACGCTGTCGCCGCGTATGCCAAAGCCGCCGGTGCCGGC
>CATJWG010000235.1 GCA_949744165.1 uncultured Eubacteriales bacterium
TTTAGCACATATTTGTCCGGAAACCAAGACTCTCTTGCGTATGTCAGGAAAAAGTTAAGCAAAAGGGCATTACACAGTAAAACGTGCGTTAGGGTACAAATACAACGCGCAAGTCAAGCTGCTCCGAAAACTTGATGCATTCTGCATGGAACACTTTCCCGATGAGAGTACGGTTACGAGAGACATGATGGATATATGGGGAGCTATGAAACCGTATGAGCAGCCAGGAACCATGCGAAATCGAGTGACTGTAACATCTCATTTGGCGGCTTATATGGTTAGTTTGGGTCAAGATGCTTTCATTTTTCCTACAAGTGAGTGCCCTAAATAGTCAAAATATACTCCCCACATTTTCAGCGAAGATGAGCTACGCCGTTTATTCAGACAAGTCGACTGCTGTCATTATTCTCCAAGAGTTCCGAACCGGCACCTGATCATGCCTGTCTTGTTTCGTATCCTGTACTGCTGTGGACTTAGGTTGGGAGAGGTTCTTAGATCAGAAGTAAGCGATGTCAATCTTACTTCAGGTGTATTGCTAATCCGATAATTCAAAAACGGAAATAACAGATATGTTCCCATGTCGGAAAAGCTGACAAAGTGTTGCTGCGATTATGCAGAGCAGGTTCACAGGAATGATTCGCACAGATATTTCCTTCCTGCGCCAAATAAAGAAATGATTTCAGAGATGAACATATATTCAAATTTCCGGAGATTTTTGCATAAGGCCGGAATTTCCCACGGCGGGAAGGGAAAGGGACCTCGCATTTATGATTTTCGCCACACATTTGCTGTCCATAGTTTGAAAAAGTGGTCCTCACTGGCAAAAATCTGGATGTGTACCACCAAGTCTTAAAGACTTATATGGGACATTCTTTTTTCAAATATACCGCTTATTATCTTCAGCTCACAAAAGATATGTTCCCAGATATCCGGACAAAAGTGTAGGCTCATTACAACGAATGGTTCTGCACGGGAGGAACTGGTGTGACCCTAATTGCAGTGTAAAACCCCCGTAGTAGGGTGACACCACTGCAAACCTGACAAAAGGCCCGAAAGAGGTGAAAAGGGGGCATTTTTGTAGGTGATTCATACGACTGGAGGCGGCGTAAGAACCAAATATCTTATGAAACCGACCTCGGCTAAGACCCCTGCCGGCTGTGTGGCAACATACAGTCGCGAAGCATAGGTGAAGACAGGGACACTGCTGCCGGAAACGGCACACCCTGGGCTCCGCTGCATATGGATTCAACACCTTGTTTTTAAGCTTCGTCACACCCGACTATCCTATCGTTTTTGCGGTGGGATGGAGTATGAGATTACCTCACGCAATATCGTTTCGTTGCTATGGGGGATGATGTTATGGTCGTCATAGAGTACGTGAAAGCCGTACCGGGGCAACCCAAGCTCACGGAGCATAGAGGGTCCTAAGTGCAGAACAGTAAGCGCATTACCGCGCTAACTGTAAAAGGCAGTCGTATGGAAAGGGGCGAATTGCCCGGCTTTCACGGGTTGTGAAAGTAGCTATTGAGGACGGCCCGCACTGAAAGGGTAAGGCCAGAAAGATAACGCGCGTGTAATCTGCGGGACCGTAGTAGTGAAGATACCGCGTAAAGAAACGCGGTGGAGCGAAGGACCTTAGTCTTAACTTGAACAGTAAAGCAATTCCAACATTCGCCTTGTTAGATGAAAGAGAATAATCGTTACAGAAATGAGGTGGAAACCAACCAAAATGAGCACAAACAACCGATACTATGTGGATATGAAAGCTCGGTTTTTAGAGTTTCTGAACGGCGAAATTGATATGCGTAATCTGCACACATTGATATGCGTAATCTGCACACTATGGTCTATGAACCAAACAATGTTGCACTTGCGCTTCGTCAATTAAGCCACAGCGGAGGGCGAGATTCCCAGGGGCCGGACGGCACCAATATTCACACCCTTGAAAACTACTCCGTCGTGGAACTTTCTGAAATTGTAAAGGACCGGCGTCCCAACAAAAAGATGGAATATATGCGGCGCACATATATCCCCAAAAGCAATGGGAAAAAGCGTCCGCTGGGTATCTGCTCCATATGGGACAAGCTGGTGGAAAAGTGTATGCAGCTTGTTTTAGAGCCGTATTGTGAAACCAAGTTCGTTCCAAGTTCCTTTGGCCTTCGGGAGCAGGTCAGCGCACACAATGCCCTGGCAAAAGTCAAGAACCACGCACAGACCATACCCTATGTGTTAGCAATCGATATGCAGGAATATTTTGGAACCATCGACTCAGACATCGCATATCGGGAGCTATGGCACATAGGGATAAAAGACAAGGTGATTCTCAACTACATCTTTCAATTTATCAAGAAAGGTTACTTTGAGGATTCCTGCAAAATGGAGGACCCAAAGGGCGCGCCACAAGGTAGTATTTTAGGGCCGCTTATCAGCAATATTTACCTCCACCGGTTTGACGTTTGGCTGAGGGACCAAGGTGACTGCTGGCATGATAAATCCAATACCAGATTCCATAACTGGCCGGCAAAGCGGACGTATTTGCGGAAGACAAATCTAAAGGTCGGCATCCATGTTCGCTATGCGGACGATATCCTTATCATGTGCAGAACGCATGATGAAGCGGAGCGTTTTCGCTACAGCGTGACAAGATATCTTACTCGGAATATGCGTTTAACCATCAATCAGGAAAAGATAAATATTTATGATTTGACGAAGGAACGCATGAAATTCATGGGATATGATTTCTATGCCTTTAAGCAGAACACCAAGAATCCCAAGAAAAAGGGAAAGCTCATGGTAGCAAATATTGTGCCGCAAAAGAGGGCAGATGAAATTGTCAATGAATGCCGTAGACTGCTGCACAATATCCAGAAAAAAGCGACCATACAAGCCATACACAACTGGAATGCTTACGTGATAGGAATCCACAACTATTACCGAGGCATGACACACTTTTACAAATCATTTGACCTAATCGGTTGGCGAATCAGAAAGTTGTTTTACCACATAATGGAAGCAAAAGCTAAGTTTACGACAGAGCAGTCCCATAAAGACAGTTTCCTCAGCGGACGGTATAGGCCATGGGGCAGGAACGGTTATTATTGCTTTGCTAATGTGCCTGTTATTCAGATCGGATGGGCGAATTGGGATTCGTCCCTGATAAGTGGTAATAAGGGTAAAGTATCCCGCAAAAATCCTTACGACTACCAAGAAAGAAATCACAAGCCCAGTGTATCCATGAAGGATATCAGCTACCTTGTTAATTCCTCCAAATATCTGAAAAACAGCAAATATGCCATGTTCCGAATCAGCAAATATAATAACACCCACGGAAAGAGCTTTCTCTCAGGCGAGCGGGTGACTGTCCAGGAATATCACTGCCATCACATCCTGCCTGTTTCCAAGAGCGGGAGTAATGACTTTGATAATCTCTGTGTGCTTTTGGAAACAGAGCATAGAATTTTGCATAGTAAAACTTCCGAAATTCTCTATGAAATGTACCCGCGCAGAAAGAAGCGGGTTAAGCTGCTGATTGAGAAATTGTAAGATTGTTTTGGCTAAATATCCTTTTATTCCATTGAGAGAAATGTCCCTTATGGAAAGGGGCATTTTCACAAGTTAAGAGGGCGTGCCGTGTGCGCTCAAAGGCGCCTGCACCGTGCGGGCTGGGGGAAAAGGCCGAGGCCATTTTGGCCGGAGCTTTACCTATCAGTATCATATAACTATATTTATTTTTCCCGCATTTGCTCCTGTCCAAGCCTACGGACACCCTAAAAAGCTTGTGAGCGCTTTTGTTCATCCTTATGTAAACCGTTTCTGGATATTGCAGCCCCAGCTTCCCAACAGGTACTTGTGGAAAACTCTGTTGAAACTGTTCAAAACCCTGATAAAGTGGGATTTTCAGAAAAAGACCTTGTGTTGAAAAATCGGCAATAAAATGAATATTCAGCGCTTTGTCTCTTTTTATCCGATTTTATGTAAAACCGGGCCACGGTTTACGTCATAATTGCTTTCCCTCTGCCATATCCTATGGACAAGGGACACCCTGCGTCACGCCAAGCGCCGCGCATACTTATCACGTCCCATAAAAAGCTGTTTGGAGGCCCATAGAGATGAAAAAGCTCATATCCGTAATATTGGCAGCCGTGCTGCTCACTTCTTCCGCCGCAGCAATAGAGCCTGTGAGTGAGGACGCAATAAGCATATCCGCGCCTTCGGCAATACTCATTGAACGCAGCACCGGCGAGGTGATATATGAAAAGAACGCCTATGAGCGCCTCTCCCCCGCCTCGGTTACAAAGGTAATGACCATGCTGCTGATAGTAGAGGCAGTGGACTCAGGAAGTCTAAGCCTTGACGACATGGTGACAGCCTCGTCTCGCGCCGCGTCCATGGGCGGTAGCCAGATATGGCTTGAGGAGGGCGAACAGATGACCGTAGGCGAAATGCTCAAGTGCGTAGCTGTGGTTTCGGCCAACGACTGCTGTGTTGCTCTGGCAGAGCATCTTTCCGGCTCTGAGGAGGCCTTTGTAGCACGAATGAATGAGCGAGCTGCGCAGCTCGGCATGAACGACACGCATTTCACCTGCTGCAGCGGCCTTTTGGAGAGCGACGAGCACTACACCTGCGCGCGGGACATAGCCGTAATGAGCCGCGAGCTGCTCAGTCATGAGACAATACGGCAGTACACCGGCATATGGATGGATTCTATACGTGCCGGAGAATTCACACTTGCAAACACCAACAAGCTCATATATTACTATAAGGGAGCAACCGGCCTTAAAACCGGATTTACACAGAAGGCAATGTACTGTTTGTCTGCCTCTGCCATGCGCGACGGAGTGGAATTCATCGCTGTTGTGCTGCATGCGCCGAGTTCTCCCGACCGCTTTGACAGCGCCAAAACTCTGCTCAACTTCGCTTTCGCCAACTACACGCTCGCCGACCCCAGCGGTAGCGGTGCCATACCCCCAGTAGAGATTGAGCTCGGACAGTCCGGCAGCGTTCAGCCGGTAATGCCCTCCGGTAGCGGCTTTCTCATGGAAAAAAGCTTCTCCGGCGGGTTGAGCTATGAAATAGACCTACCGGAGAAGATAAAGGCCCCTGTCTCCAAAGGCCAGGTATTGGGTCGTATGAGAGCCGTGTCCGACGGAAATGTGCTGTCAGAAATTCCTCTTATTGCCTCCTGCGCCGTTGAGCGCGTGACGCTCTGGCAGATTTTCATGAACCTGCTTTCCGTAATGGTTGGCGCAGAATAAATCAAAATGCTATTAAATATTTTTATAAAGTTAATGTACGAGGCGGGCGTTTTTATGCCTGCCTCACGCTATAAAACCTGCCTTTGTCGGGCTATTTTGAGCCATATCTATTGTAATTACCTAAATTTTGGTGTACAATAAATGTGAAAATTTCTTTTCTTAAGGAGAAATATCATGATTAAAGTTGATTTGTCCGGCGCAAAGGATTTTTTTGACGCTGCTGGTCCCGATTTCGCCGCGGCTGCAGCCGCGCACCGCACGCTTGAAACACGCTCCGGTTTGGGTCACGAATTCACCGGCTGGCTGGACCTCCCATTGCGAATAAAGGACGGCGAACTAAAGGCCGTAATCGCCGCCGCAGATAAAATCAAACGTCTGGGACAGGTCCTTCTGGTAGTTGGAATCGGCGGCTCCTATCTCGGCGCGCGCGCCGCCATAGAGTTGCTCAAGACTCCCAGCCACAACAGCATCTCCGGTTCGACAGAGGTCTATTTCATGGGCAACACTCTCTCCCCTGACGCCATAAGCGAGCTGGTTGCCGTACTTGGTGACAAGGATTTCTGCGTAAATGTTATCTCCAAGTCTGGCGGAACGCTTGAGCCCGCTTTGGGTTATCGTGTAGCCAAATCACTGCTTGAGCGCAAATACGGCCGAAACACTGCAAAAAAACATATCTTTGTCACCACCGACGCAACCAAGGGCATACTTCACGATATCGCCGTCAACGAGGGTTATGAGATGTTTACAGTTCCCGACGACGTCGGTGGACGATTTAGCGTGCTCTCCGCAGTTGGCCTTCTACCTATGGCTGTTGCCGGTATCGACGTCGAAGCGGTCATCAATGCGTCAATACAGGAGATGCACGACCTTGACCTGCGCTCGCCGGACAATCCCGCCTGGCAGTACGCCGCCGCTCGTCAGAACCTTTACAGCCGTGGAAAAAGTATAGAGATTTTGGCCAGCTACGAGCCCTCCTTCCGTTATATGGCAGAGTGGTGGAAGCAGTTATACGGCGAGTCCGAGGGCAAAAACGGCATAGGCATATACCCAGCCTCCGTGGAGTACAACGCCGATCTGCACTCTATGGGACAATACGTACAGGACGGTCCAAGAACACTTATCGAAACCGTAGTATCCTTCCGTCAGAGCCGCACTGAATACAAGGTCCCATTTGAAATGGGCGATGCCGATGGATTGAACTATCTTGCAGGCCGAGATTTCTCCAGCGTTATGCAGGTTGCCATGGATGCTGTTAAGGCTGCGCACATTTCCGGCGGAGTGCCCAATATAGGCATAAGCGCCCAGTCGCGCGACGAGGCCGGCTTTGCCTCTCTGGTTTGCTTCTTCGAGATGGCCTGTGCTCTGTCCGCGTATATTTCCCGCGTCAACCCATTTGACCAGCCTGGCGTTGAGGCGTACAAAAAGAATATGTTTCGTATGCTCCGCCAAGAAGCCTGAAGAGATTGTATTTTTCGTAAAGCAAATAAATTTTCAAATTATTCTCATTTTTGCCGTTGCAGTATTTGAATAATAATGCTATTATTTTAGAAGGGATTGTATCTATCCCAAAACTTGCTTAAGGAGTGTGATTTATTTGGTTAAGCTGATCATGGGCCTGAAGGGCTCCGGTAAAACTAAGACTCTTGTTGATCTTGTCAGAAA
>CATJWG010000236.1 GCA_949744165.1 uncultured Eubacteriales bacterium
CCCAGCGGCCCCCCCCGAAAAGGGCGAAAACCCCAGTCCCGCTCAGGGCCGGGTTACCGTGCGGCGGGGCAAAATCCACCTGAACCCCGGAAGCGAATTTAAAACCCAGTGCTGCCGAAGCCGGCGGCGCCGCGCTCGGTGTCCGGCAGCTCGTCGGTTTCGTCAAAATCCACGGCGAGATAGGGCATGACGATAAGCTGAGCTATCCGCTCGCCGTCGTTTACCGTCTTTTCCGTATCTCCGTCGTTGTGCAGGGGGACAATGTATTCGCCGCGGTAGTCGCTGTCGCACACGCCCACGCAGTTGGCGGGACGCAGGCCACGCTTCGAGGCAAGGCCGCTGCGGGCGAATATCGCGCCGAAATATCCCTCGGGCACCGCAATGGACAGTCCCGTGCCCACCATCACCGTCTCGTGCGGCGCTATGCTCACGCTGTGACCCATGCAGGCATACAGGTCGTAACCGGCCGCCTGCGCGGAGCCGCGCGTGGGCAAAACCGCCTCGGGGCGGAGCTTTTTTATCTTCAATTTAATCATTTGCAAGAGCCTCCGTGGAGTTGTTTTTCTCGATTATACACCACGCGGGCGTTTTTTTCAACTTGAGCGCTCAACCTCGGCGGCAACGGAAAGCGCCTGATTATACCCCATCTCGTAGCAGAGGTAAAAAACGCCCAGGAGCTTGTCATCCCACAAAACGTCAACAGAGACCAGGTGCCACTGCGCGTCAAGGTCAAGCTGCTCGTAAAGGCCGTCATAGAGCTCCCGAAAATATTTCCGCGCGGCGCTGTAGGCGGGGCAGTACTTCTCCGAATCAGTCAAAAACTCCTCGGCGGCGCGGAGATATTGGGATTTGAGCTTGTCGGGAACAAAGGCCTCGCGAAAGCCCGCGTAGAAGCCGCGGGAAAATGCAAAGCGTATTGCCCGCCGCATATTTCGGTGGCTCTTGGCCTCAATGTCGGCCAGAACGCACTTCTGCTCATCGTTCAGGCACTGCTCGAGCGCCGCCTTGGCCTCGATGTAATCCCTCTCCGCGGAGATTGTGCCCTCGCGCTCCATGTTCAGCCTGTGAAGCGCAAGGAGCGCGTCGAGCATTTCGTCTGTGAACATTCGCGCGTATATGGTATCGAGTTCGTTGCTGAAATCCATGTTTTTGTCCTCCGGTTTTATGTAATTACCATAGAAAAGTCACATTTTATCTATAATAACACATTATTCGGTGTATTGCTACGTATTTATAACATAACTTGTATTTATTTTTATGTGGTGAAATTAGGGTTACACTACTTGCAAGGGTGGTGTGATGCTATGGCGAGACCGTTGAAGGACGTCAATATAGAGGTTGGCAGCAGAATCAAGCAAAAACGGAAAGAACAAAATCTGACCCGTGAAGCCTTGGCGGAATTGTCCGGTTACAGTGCCAATTTCATTCAAGAAGTAGAGCGTGGGCGTTCAGGCCTGTCGTCTGAATCCATGCGCGCTTTATCCACCGCGCTGAAAACATCGGCGGACAGCTTGCTTTTTGGAGATGATGCGGAGGACTTTTCCTATGTCGCCAGACTGCTTGCCGCTGTTCCCGCCGATAAGCACAAGCATA
>CATJWG010000237.1 GCA_949744165.1 uncultured Eubacteriales bacterium
ATAACGGGCATAGGCAGGCCAAGGCAGGCCAGCCGACAAGCGACAATGCCGGTGAAGCAAATGATGCCGCCGGAGGAAAGGTCGATTCCACCGCCTATGAGCACAAAGGAAACGCCTACACAGATGATGCCGGTATAAGCGGCGACGCGGAGGATTTCCTGAATATTTCTCAGCTTCAGGAATCCGGGCGCGGTTGCTGTGAAAATCGCAGCCAAAACAATGATAAGGCCGAGTGTAATAATCTTGCGAATAAATTTCTGGCTCATTTTCAAGGCTTTCACTCCCTTGACAAGAAATAAATGGTTGCTTGTAGAAAAAGCGGAGACCTTTAAAGGGCCTCCGCATAAAATTATTGCCCGATTCGCTTATTGAAAATGAATAAATCAATAATTGTAGGCACTCATATCCCAGTGAGTACCGCTGATAATGCCCATGACATTGTCAGAAGTAACATTGAGAGTGGGAAGGTAGACATTGGCATAGAACTCGTTTCCAAGGCTGTTTCCGTTGACGCCGAGCTGTACAAAGTTCATGGCGGAAACCATTGCCGCATAGCCTTCATAGAAGGGGTCAGAGTAGCTGGTACCGTAAATCTGGCCCTGTACAATAGCGTCAAGAGCGGCGGGCGTTCCGGAATAACCCCAGATTATGATGCCGGAATCCTCAAGACCCGCGGCAGCGACTGCTTGGGCCGCGCCGACCGCAGTGTTGTCGTTCACGCAGTAGAGAACGTCAATTTGGTCATACTTTGCAAGGACCTCGGAAGCCGCCTGATATCCGACCTCGATGGACGTAACGGACTGGGCATAGTCCTCAAGAATCTCAAAGGAACCGGGGTTTTCACTTGCGTAGTCCTCAAAGCCCTGTCCCATTGTGCAGGTGGCTTTCAGCTCGGCGGAAACATCAAGGATAACGGTCTTTGCGTTTTCAGGCGCGGTCTGCGCAATGAACTTGGCCGCCTCATAGCCGGCATCGTAGGTTGTGTTCTGGATGTGGGCGGTGTGAACGCCTTCAACGCCGTTGTTTATGGAAATAACAGCAATTCCGGCTTCCTCGGCTTCAGTGATTGTGCTGTTAAGCGCGTTGCCATCCATCGCGTTTATGAAGATAACGTCAACCTCCTGATTGATGAATTCCTTCATCATATCAATCTGGTTGGTGGGGTTGAAGCCGGGGTCGCAGGTGAGCAGGGAGATGTTGGGGTAAAGCGTGATTGCTTCCTGCATACCCTGGAGAATAACGGGGTAGTCCTCCTGGCCGGCACCCATGGGTACGTAGGCCATCTTGCACTCTGCACCGCTGTTGATGTCCACAACAGGAGCCGTTCTGGCCTCAGCAGGACCGGTGGCATTGTCGTCCGAGCCCGTGGAGCTGCATCCGGCCATCATAGCCACACACAGGATAACGACGAGACACAGCGCAATGAGTTTGTTCTTCTTCATGTTTGTTCCTCCCGTAATTTATTTTTTATTTTATTGCTTTTCGCAATAGCATACCGTGCTTTTCGACTTTCTGCCGTACTTCATCTTGAGACCGTGCATTTCACACCGAGCTCATTATAAAGTGCCGCGATTGCGTCTATTTCTTCCGCAGGCATTATTTCCAGCTCAGGAAGCTCATAGTCCTTATCCAAAGCCGCATACTTCGCCGTTCCCATGCGGTGGTATGGCATTAGCTGTATGCAAACATCGTCCCTGCCAAGACTCAGAATAAACTCAGCGGTTTTGCGCACATTTTCCCCATCGCTGTTTACGCCGGGTATAATCGGCTGACGGAAGAGAATATTGCTTCCCTTTCCGGCAAGGAAACGGGCATTGTCGAGAATCTGCACGTTATCCATTCCCGTGTACTTTTTGTGGAGCTCGGTATCCATGAGCTTGAGGTCAAAATAGAAAGTGTCCGTAAGCGATTGCACCAGCTCCATCGAACCGCGCGGCACACAGCCGCAGGTTTCCACGCATGTGTTGATACCTTCGCCATGACACAGCTCAAAAAGCTCCGCCACAAACTGTGCGTGGGTCAGCGGCTCCCCTCCAGAAACAGTCACTCCGCCGCCGGAGGATTCGTAGAACATCTTGTCCCTGCGCACCTTGTCGAAAACATCCTCAACCGTGCGTTCTTCTCCGTAGCTGACAAGAGCATCGTAGTAGCATGCCTGTACGCAAGCTCCGCAGCTTTTACATTTCGACCTGTCGATGCGGCGCTCCCCGCCTGTGACAATCGCGCCGTTGGAACAGGCCTTTGCACAACGTCCGCAGCCGGTACACAGGTTGCTTAAGAAGCCTATCTGTACAGGTGTTTCCAAATTCTCAGGGTTTGCACACCAGAGGCAACGCAGAGGACAGCCCTTCAAAAATACAACAGTGCGTATACCCGCTCCGTCGTGTATTGAATATCCCTGAATATTTGTGACCATCGCTTTTGCCACGTATATTCACCCTCCTTGCCTCGCTTTTTTACGGTATATACATTATGTCTTACCCAGGCAAAAGCGTCAAGATGTGTGGCTATAATATAAAACTATACCAGATAAAGCGGCCCTCGCTCCCGTGTATCATTTATCCATAATACTTGGAAAGAGCTGTCTGACTTCAATAGAAATCAGACAGCTCTTTTTTCTTAACCAATTCAAAATGTTGTCACAGGAATTTTTGAGAAGGAAACGGCTCAGTATTCATGAGAATTTGCACCGTTTTTAAGGCTCATTTTCTTAGTATCACAAAAGGCAGGGAAATGCAGCCGCATTCCCCCGCCCTTTCTTTGAAGCTCACACCGGTAGACATCTTCTCAATAAACTGGAATTTTTCTCTTAGACCCTAATTTGAAAAATTAATACCCATTATAATTTGTTTCCCAGACTTTTTCATCAAGCGGCACACTACACCCCCACGATGCTGCCGCCTTCTGAAGCATCTTTCTTGCAAGGGTTTTGTGTATCAATCCAATCATCAAGCGCACAGGAAGCGGAAAATATTCCGGTCCGGTAAATTTTTTTGCTTCCTCACGAAAAAAGCCTTCTCCCTCCGCGAACAGCTTACCCATCGCCTGATACGGTTTTGTGGCCTGAGCCTGCTTCTCTTCATCCAAAATTCGGATTCCGAAATTATCTCCTTTAACCAAACAGCCTCCATAACGAACACCCAAATATTCCGGCAATTTTTCCAGAAACGCCTCGCCGCAGCGAAGCTGGCAGCCCTCCGCAAAGCCGCTTTGCAAAATAAATGAAAGCCTTGTACGCTCATCCTTTTTGGGTAGGGTTTCCAAAAATTCCAAAAGAAGTCCGGGGATGCATTCCACATATAATGGCAACGCAATGAGGATTTCATCGTTTTTTATATAAGCATCACGAATTATGTCCCATGTTTTTCGGTTGGAAATTGCGTATGTCTCAAAAGTGCTTTCTTTTTCTGACAGCCCTTTTGCAAAGGCGGCAATAATTTTCTCCGTATTGCTGTATTTCTGCACTCGTGGACTTCCATTGATAATTACAACATGCATGAAACCGCCTCCTTTCCGTTGCTTTC
>CATJWG010000238.1 GCA_949744165.1 uncultured Eubacteriales bacterium
CCGACTGTTGAAAAGCTGGTGCTGGAGGGGTTGCAAAGGCTTTTGTGGTATGTCCAAGTCTTTGAACAGAAGTTTGCCCAGGAGCAGATGGAGCGGTTTGGCTTACAGGAGAAAAAGTCGTTGACCGCCAAACGCCGGGAGTTGGACAAGGCCAACCAACGGGTATTAGAAATCGACCAGCTTATCCAAAAAAGCTACGAGGATATGTCCAAGGGCCTTCTGTCCGAGGAACGTTTTGCCACGCTTACGATGTCGCTGGAAACCGAGCAGAAGCAGTTGAAAGCGGCGATCCCTGAGATGGAAGCCAGTCTGGAAGCTACCACGGACAAGGCTGCTGACTTACAACGGTTCATTGAGCGGGCCAGACAGGTAACCCGGCTAACGGAGTTGACGCCTGAGATTGTCCACGAGTTCATTGAGAAAATCGTGGTATCCAAGCCTGACAAGGTAGACGGCAAACGGCACCAGCGGGTGGACATCCACTACAACACTATTGGCCTGTGGTGTGCCCCTCCCCCGGAAGAAATGGAGAAGTTATTCCAAGAGCATCTTGCAACCCAGCGTAGAAAGACGGCGTAGCCACAGCTACACCGTCCCAATAGATAGGATTTCTTTACAGGTTAGCCGAAAGGCCGACACTTCTTTACGGAGTGTCGGCCCTTCGGCAGCCTTATTTTTATATCATCGCAAGCACGCGGTCCTTCGGCATATAGCCGGCAGACATATTTGAGACCTCGCCGTTTTTCATGACAATCAGCGTGGGCACAGCAGAGATGCCGAAGCGCACCGCCAATGCATTTTCCCTGTCCACATCCACGCTACAAACCGTGAGCTTGTCTTCCATTTCGTTGCTTATCTCCTCGATTATCGGAGAGAGCATTTTGCAGGGTCCGCACCAGGTTGCGTAAAAATCTATAAGCACCGGAACGTCGCTCCCGTTCACTACATCATCAAAATTTGCATTGGTCAACTCTTTAACCGCCATTGTCTTACCTCTTTTCTTCCGTTCACAGCTTCGGCCTTAGCACGAAGTCCGAAAAAATTTTATAAAGGGCTTAAAAAATTCCCTTGCATGGAGTATAATCTATTATATATTATTATCCGACGTATACTGATTATTGTCAAGAAAAAATTTCACAGGTGGTTTTTGAAATGAAAGTAAGACTCAACGACAACTCCGACGTAGTGCGCACCGTACGCGAGGGCCTTGAAAAAAAAGGTGGCTACTGTCCCTGCCGCATGGAGGAGACGGAAGACACTAAATGCGTCTGCCGCGAGTTCCGCGAACAGATTGCCGACCCCGATTTTGAGGGCTACTGCCACTGTATGCTCTACTACAAGGAAAAGTAAGAATGCTCGGCCGCAAAATGCGGCCGAGCATTCTTCTTATATTACTTCGCGTATTCCACAGCCTTGGTCTCGCGCAGAACATGCACCTTTACCTGTCCGGGGTATGTCAACTGCCCTTCGATGTCCTTGGCAATGTCCCTGGCAAGCAGAATCATCTGATCCTCGCTTACCTCCTCGGGCTTGACCATCACGCGGATCTCTCTGCCGGCCTGTATGGCGTATGCACTGTCAATTCCTGGGAAGGACTTGCATATTTCCTCAAGCTTCTCAAGACGCTTGACATAATTTTCTATGTTCTCACGCCGTGCGCCGGGCCTTGCCGCGGAGATTGCGTCCGCCGCCTGAACCAGGCAGGCAACTATCGTATGCGGCTCAACATCGTTGTGGTGCGCCTCAATCGCGTGTACAACGTCGGGCAGCTCCTTGTACTTCTTGGCTATGTCCACGCCAATGGACACGTGGCTGCCATCCACCTCATGGTCAATGGATTTGCCGATATCGTGCAGAAGACCCGCGCGCTTGGCAATCGTCACGTCCGCCCCCAGCTCTGAGGCCAGCAGCCCCGCGATATGAGATACCTCTATCGAGTGGCTGAGCACATTCTGCCCGTAGCTCGTGCGGTATTTCTGGCGGCCAAGCAGCTTTATAAGGTCGCTATGCAGGCCCTGGACGTTTGTTTCAAACACGGCGCGCTCACCCTCTGCCTTTATAACCGCGTTAACCTCCTTCTGCGCCTTGGCGACCATCTCCTCAATACGGGCCGGATGAATCCGCCCGTCAGCGATGAGCTTCTCCAGGGCAAGGCGCGCAATCTCGCGCCTTACAGGGTCAAAGCTGGATACGGTTATCGTCTCGGGCGTGTCATCGATTATCAAATCGCAGCCGGTCAGCGTTTCTATACTGCGTATATTGCGGCCCTCGCGGCCTATGATACGGCCCTTCATCTCGTCGTTGGGGAGGGGGACGACGGATACGGTTATCTCGCTTGCGTGGTCGGCAGCACAGCGCTGAATGGCAAGCGCGATTATCTCGCGCGCTGTTGCGTCGGCCTCGTCTTTGGCGCGGGCTTCAATTTCCTTGACCTTCATGGCCATTTCGTGCGTTACCTCGGTCTCCACACTGGAGATAAGATACTGCTTGGCGTCCTCCACGGAGTAGCCGGATATTTTCTCCAGCATTTCAAGCTGGGAACGCTTTATCTGCTTTATTTCCTCCTGGTGCGCGTCGGCCTCGGTTAGCTTTCTGTTTAACGTTTCAGTCTTTTTTTCAAGGATATCAGACTTTTTGTCTATATTTTCTTCTTTTTGCTGCAGGCGTCGCTCCTGCTTTTGCAGCTCAGCACGGCGCTCTTTTACCTCGCGCTCGTACTCAGTGCGGTTTTTGTGTATTTCTTCCTTTGCCTCAAGAAGAGCCTCTCTTTTCTTGCTCTCTGCACTCTTAATGGATTCGTTGATTATCCTCTTTGCTTCCTCCTCGGCGCTGGAAATTTCGCGCTCGGACACTTTTTTGCGGTAGAGCACGCCTAAAAGGAAAGCGGCTATTGCAACTATAACCAAAAGCACAACAGTGCCTATTATCCATTCAATACCTGGCATCGTAAGTAAACACACCTCCATTCTTTAAGAATTTTGCTGTGGTTACGTTTGCCGCGTCCGCGCTACTCGTATGCGCCGGACGCACATGTTTTTTCGCGGGTTACGCACCGCGCAATGGCCTGCGTCCCGCTCCGGAAGGACGGCCTGAGCGAGCCTGTCCTGTTAATCCAATTATTTCAAAAGGGCCTCCCCATGGCACTATTGAATACCATTCGTTTTATTTTATAACAAATACCCTGTCGTGTCAAGCGAAACCGCCTCGTCTCCTTGGAGAAAAGCTCTTCTGTCCAAACACCTGATAAATTTGCGAAATCAGATTGAATCTAATAAGATCCCGTGCTATAATCAAGACAATACGCTATGGTTTTCACGGAGGAGATAACACATGTGGGTGTGTCCAAAATGCCGAAGGGAATTCGGCAGGACAAATCAGAGTCACTATTGCGGAAGAGCGCCTGAAACCGTGTCGGAATATATAGAGCTGCAACCGTCGGAAGCACATTCCCACCTAATTCGGATAGTGAATACAATACGGGACGGTATTCCGAATGTCAGCGAACGTATATCATGGAGTATGCCGACTTATGAAAAAGCGGGTAAATCCATTTCCTTTGCTGCCTGCAAGCAGCACATCAGCCTTTATGTGGGGACTGAAGCCATTGATAAATTTGCATCCGAGCTCAGCGGCTTAACCACCCGAAAGAGCGCCGTCTATCTTCCTTATGACAAAGCACTGCCGGCAAAGCTTATTGAGGATATCGTAAAATGGTGCTTAGATTAGCCATTTCTCTCCTTGCTTATATCGGGGAGCTGCCAACGCTGGCGGCTCCCCGATTTATGTATTTTGCTGTCCCCTGCACGCTCAGTCCGCGGGCTGTCTTACAAAGTCCCCCGACTTTCCACCGGATTTTTTCAGCAGCATAATATCGCCTATCACAATATCACGCTGCACCGCCTTGCACATGTCGTACACTGTCAGCGCAGCGGTTGACACGGCGGAGAGCGCCTCCATCTCCACGCCCGTCTCACTCTTGCACTTTGTGGTGGCGAGAATTTTTATCGTGTGCGAGCCGCTGTCCAGCTCAAAGGATATGTCCGCGCCGGTAAGCGCGACAGGATGGCACATCGGTATGCTCTCAAAGGTGCGCTTGGCCGCCATTATGCCGCCGACCTGAGCCACGGCGAGCACGTCGCCCTTTTTCATTTTCCCCTGAACAACCAGCTCATACGTCTCCGCGTTTAGGTAAACCGTGGCCGTAGCCGTAGCCGTGCGCAAAGTCTGGTCCTTGGCGCTCACGTCCACCATTCTCGCGCGGCCCTCGTCGTTAAAATGCGTAAACTCCATCTCAGTGCTATACCTTATCCGTATTAAAGGAGGCAAAATTCCCCCTTCATGCACGGTATCTTTCCTTTCCCCGTATTTTTAAGGTTCTCAGCCTCCGATGCCGCTCATTCCGCGGCGGCTGTCGCTGTGTCCCGTCTCACTCATAACATGCGACACGGGCTTGGCGCGTATTGCCCGCGCTATCGCCTCACGAAGCTCCCCGCCGTGCAAGCCCTGGAGAGGTATCTCCTCGGCCGAGTGCAGGCAGGGCTTTAGTTTACCGTCCGCCGTTACGCGGATTCTGTTGCAGTCGGCGCAGAACTTGTGGCTCATGGGACTGATAAGCCCCACGCGCCCTGCCCATCCCGGCACGCGGTACATGCGCGAGACGCCGCTGCTGCCGCAGCTTTCAAGCTCAGGCACGGCGGCGAGCACAGCGTCCCCCCCGATGAAGCGGCCGCGGTCCCATCCGGAACATTCGCCGATAGGCATCAGCTCGATAAAGCGCAGGTCAATCGCGTGCTCGCGCGTCAAATCCACCAGCGCGGGTATCTCGTCGTCATTTATCCCGCCCATGAGCACGCAGTTTATCTTAGTGTTCTTAAAATACTTCTCCGCCGCGGCGAGCCCCGCCAGCGCATCGCCCATCTCTCCCACACGGGTTATTCGCCTGTACTTCTCCGCGTCGAGCGTGTCCAAGCTTATATTCAGGCGCGACACTCCCGCCTCGGCCAGCTCGCGGGCATAGCGCGGCAGCAGCACGCCGTTCGTGGTCAGGCACAGCTCACGTATCCCTTCCAAAGCGCCAATTCCTCGGCATATATCCACGATTCCGCGCCGTATAAGCGGTTCGCCGCCGGTGATGCGTATTTTGTCTATTCCCAGCTCGGCGCAGGCCTGGCAGAGCTCTATGCACTCCTCCACCGTCAGAATCTGCCCATGCTCCAGCTTGTCCACGCCCTGCTCCGGCATACAGTAAATGCACCGCAGCGGGCACAGGTCCGTCACTGAAAGGCGCAGATAGCGTATATTTCTTCCATAATCGTCAGTCATAAGCTCACACCCTGTAGGCTGTTATTTTCTCCCCCGCGCGCAACGGAGGGCTACCGGCGGGAATCTCTCCAAGCAGGTCGCAACCGATAAGCGAGGAGGTGATGCCGTTGCCCTGCCCATCCATGGGCAAAAACAGCGCCGCACCGTCTCGGACCTCCAGCCGGCCGCGCACTATACGCCGCTGCGGGCTCTCCTTCGGGAAATCCTCTCCAAGCGCAAGGCACATGCTCTCCGGTTCGGCGTCAGATCGCCCACACAGGCGCTTTATATACGGCGAGACTACCCTCAGCAATGCTACGGCCGCGGCGCCGGGGCTTCCCGACAGTCCGACAATGAGCTTGCCGTCACGCGTTGAAGCCACCATTGAGCCGCCGGGCTTTATCGCCACCTTCCAAAACAGCACCCTCGCACCCACAAGCTGCGCGGACCTCACTGCGAAGTCATAGTCTCCCACTGAAGCCCCACCTGTGGTTATCACCATATCGCAGCCGTCAAGCGCCTCATCAATCCTCCGTGAAATCAGCTCAGGCTCGTCCGGCACGCTGCCGAATGGAACACACTGCGCACCCATTGACTGGAGATACGCGCCTATAGTGTATACGTTGCTGTTGTAAATTTTCGCCGGCTGCGGCGGCTGCCCTGGCTCAAGCAGCTCCGAGCCGGTGCTCATAACCGCAATCCTTGGACGGCGGAAAACCTCGACCTCGGCAATGCCCTGTCCGGCCAGCGTGCCGGCCAGCGCGGGGCTCACCGTGTCACCCCTGCTCGCAAGCCCCCTCCCGCGGCGTACATCCTCGCCTGCGCGGGCAATATCCGTGTCGGGCTTCACGGGCTCAAAAATCTTCACAAAGCTGTCGTCAAATTCCGTCAGCTCATACTTTATGATTGCGTTCGCCCCCTCGGGCACAGGCGCGCCGGTGAGTATCTTCGCCGCGGCGCCGGCGGTTATTTTCACCGTCGGTGCAGTACCGGCAGGCAGCTCCTCTACAATGCGCAGCACGGCAGGGGCCTGCCTTGAAGCCCTCACCGTGTCCTCGCCTCGGAAGGCGTAACCGTCGTAGGGACTACGATCAAATGGCGGCACGTCTGTCACCGCGGCCATATCCCGCGCCAAAACACGTCCCTGCGCTTGAAACAGCGGCAGAACCTCGGTTTCAACGCTCACATCCAGTTCCGCCAGCATGCGCAGAGCTTCATCAAGCTCTATTTTATTGATATTATCAGTCACCGTAAATCACTTCCCTGATTTCATTATATCAGCCCGCACAAAATATATCAATAACAAAAGAGGTTGTCACAAAAGCGCTTTCTCCTTGTAACAAAGCGTTATTCGCCTAAAACAAACTGAGGGCCGCCCCAAAGGGGCGGCCC
>CATJWG010000239.1 GCA_949744165.1 uncultured Eubacteriales bacterium
CACAACCTCAATCGCCCAGCCGGAGCTGATAAAAACATCTATCGCCGTAAGCAGCGCGCATGAGCAGACAAGTACCTTCGTAAACTGGCTTATGCGGTTATATTCCACCAAATCTGTGGACAGCAGCAGTGTCCACACCATGTACAGCGAGATAAGTACAATAACGCTCCATGCCTTCCCGCCGGTAACTATGTTCATAACCGGGCAGATATAGGCCGCGAGCAGCAGAATCCACCCCGCCGCACTTTTCAGCCTTCTACGCCGCAGCCTCCGCCTCGGAACCGCAGGGTAGGTTACTTCAATTTTCATATAGCATGCTCCCCTCCGCCCTGACTCTAACTTCGTCGGCGCAGAGCAAATCGTACATTTTCTCCTCAAAGGACGGGTCCGCCGTCATTTTCGTTATCGAAAAGGTCGCAGTGCCGCCAAATGTCACGAGCGCGCACTCCACGCGATTGGTTATCGCCGTGCCGAGGACAAAGTCCATGTTCTGAATATGCTCCGCGGCCGCGGCCGGCATCGTCACCACGCCTAAATTCGACAGCGTATTGGTGAATATCTTGTCGCCCAGAAAGCCGTAGACCAGCTTTGCCACCGGCTGCTTGACGGTGAGCGGGACATATTTGAGCATGTTCACCACATTCTCCGTAGCTGTGAGCATCTCGCTCATAGCCTGCTTTGAGGCTTTTCTTTTGAGCTGAGCGTCAATCTCCTCAACAATTGACTCCGCGCTGTCAATCTGTTCCAAAGGCAGCCGGATTCCGCAGTACATAGCAAAATTACGCACAGTCTGTGATGGATAGAATTTGCGCATGTTCACCGGCACCTGAATACTTGCCTCGCCGCGAAGCTCATCCGTAGCGGCCTTACCTGCTATGAACATCAGCGAAAGCAGATAAGCCGTCACCGTCACGCCTCGGCGTGACGCCGCAGCCTTGAGCATGGCGGCATCCATTTTCAAATGCACAATACGACAGGGGCGGTTTTCCGAGAGCCGGCCATTCATCTGCACGGCGGCCTTGTCCATAAATCCGGAGGCGCTGTCGCTTCTGGGCACCATTGCAAATGCGTTTTCAAACTCCCCCGCCTCTGGCGTGGCGTCGATGTCCAGCGTCTCGTCCAGCGGAATATCACCCCCTGTCAGGCGCAAATATTCCCCCGTGAGCGCCTTGAGAAACGTCATCCCGCCAGTACCGTCAGTCAGCACGTGGAAAAACTCAGCGCTTATGCGGTTTTTGTAATATAACACACGGAAGGTCTGAGATCCGCTGCCGGACACCTTAATTGGCTGGCAGGGAATATCGTTTTCCTCTTGCGCGCAGAATCGGCGCTTCGCTGTATCTAAATAGTGCCAGAAAAAGCCTTTTTTCAGCGTTGTCGCAAAAGTTGGGAAGCGTTTTATTGTGAAATTAAGCGCCATTTGAAGCAGCTGAGGAACCACTTCCTTTTTCAGATAAACCGCCAGTCGAAACACTGACATACTACCGTGCTGCATTGACAGCGGATAGACCTTTGCCGCATCGTCAAGCGCAAACCAAAGCACCGGCGGGCGGGCGTAAAAGCCACCGAGATGCCCAACATCCAGCCGCTTCAGAGCCTTTTCCAGCGAGAGCCCATCCTTCGCATAGTACATTACCGCTCTTTCAAAATCCCCTCTGAGTTTCTTCTTCTCCTCGCTTCTGAGCCTGCAGTGTATGTCAAAATCATCAAAAAATTCACTCAGCCGGCAACACTCGGCATCCGTACACTGTTTTGTGTATTCCTCAAACGGATTGACAATAGCCTTTTTCTTCACTTTTTCACCCCCACCATATTAATATCCCCATATTAGCATATATCCGCCCCCGTTTCAAGCCGCTGCGCAAATATACGCATGGCTTGAAGAACGGAAGCGGATATGCTAAAATCAGGGTATTAAAGTGCGTAAAGCAGGAAGTATGCTAAAATGGGTGAATTTGAGCGGGCGCTCCTGAGTGACTGCAGAAGTCCCGCCATCCCGGAGGACGACTGGTTTGCCTCCATGCTCGGCGACTGGCGCTTTGACTATTTTGAACCCAGCGGCAGACAGCTCAAGGGCGAGTGCTTTTTCCGACGAATCCTCGAAGGTTCGGCTATTGAGGATATATTCATCTGTCCATCACGGGATACAAAGGTACTCCACCCTCAACCGGACGGCGAATACGGCGTCGCCGTGAGAATGTACAATCATGCGAAGCGCTGCTACGATATGGCCTATGTCTGCACCAAATACACCAGGCATCTTACAGTTCGCATCGAACAGGGACAAATAGTCTGTACTGTCCTGGATAATCCCTGCGAGAAGTGGAGATTCCTTGAGACAGGTAAAAACACCTTCCACTGGCAGAATATCACCGTACTCGACAGCGGAGAGTTGCGGGTGAACTGCGAGGTTTTCGCCTCGCGCATTGGCGCATAAAATCTCCGCGGAGCATATTTCGCCCCGCTCTGATTCTATGCGCCCGTCTACCCCTGCACAGCCTCACCCTCCTCATATGGATTTTCGCAGCTCCAATCCCAGATATCGTCGTAGCCGGACTGCGTTCGGAAACGGTTTGTCTTTCCATCCCCTCCAAAGTAGATGTACTGTTCAGGCAGCACACGTCCTACATCCTCCTCGCCGTTTTTCTCCTGTTCCCAGCGCGCGAGCACATCCTCAGCCAGCTCAAGCAGTTCATCCTCTACGGGGTTATACTTGCTGTATCCGGCAAACTGGCTTGGCTGTGTAACCACACCGGATATCGTGTCTGGGAAATATGGATTTTCATTATCCACTCGGTTGAGTATACACCAGGCGACGGCAGCCTGCTCCATTTTAGAGCATCCGCGGGCCTCGCCCCAGATAGTCTGTGCTATGTACTGCGCATCTATGTCACTGTACAGCGGCGTTTCGTCCGCACGCACGTTGAGTGTCGGTGAAGCGAGCAGTGCCGCTGTCAGCAGCAGCGCAAGCAAAGCTCGCGCGCCGCGCGTTGCCGGCTTTCTGACAGAATTCTTCATTGACTAATCTCCTTTTCATTTTTGCGTCATCCTCCGCGGCAGCCGCCCCGCCGCCCGAACAGAACGGCGTCACCATCACAGGTGCGCAGCATGACGCATTATGGCGCCGGAGCCGTGCCTATACTCCGGCTTCTATCATGTCTATGCAGAGCACTGAGGTCTTATTACGATTTTCATCCGGCTCATCGGAAAAACAAAGCTCAGTCCTGTTCAGTCCAAGAAGCAATTCACAAAATTTTCGCGAAAAAACAGCACTCCCCGATGCCTAATGAAGCGAAAAAAGGATTGAGAACATGTTAAGTGAACATGTTCTCAATCCTTTTTATTTTTGCCGACTCCAACGTCGGCTTCTTCACATTATGTAAATTGCTGCTCCATCAACTTTGCGGGTGCAATCTTCTCCCGGTTATCTATGGCCGCCTGGCGCTGAACGTACTCGAAGAAGATGCGCGCGCACTGCGGCAGAGCGGCATTCTTTTTCTTGAAAATATCAATCGGCCACAGGAAATCCTCACCGTCAAACTCACGGTAAACCGTATCAGGTGTGGACAGCGCGTCTGCGACGGTTTCCACTGTTAATCCCACTCCCCTGTGCTCACGTACAAGGCGGTGAACCGCCGTAATCTCACCAACGCGCAGCTTTGGCTTTATTACAACGCCAAGCTTGGCGCACTGCTCCAAAAAGTAGTCGGCAGATTTAAACTGCTCGTCCACAGTAATAAAATTCTCTTCCGGAAGGATTGATATCGGAATTTTTTCGTACTTGGTCCAAGGGTGACTTTCCGGCATGAGACACACAAGTTTAGGCTGGAAAATTCTGTGACACTCAAATTTATCATTGTCAATAGGCTCAAGGCCAAAGCCTATATCAGCTTCCTTGTTATCCACCACCGTATCGCATATCCTATCCTTATACTCACGCAGATATACGGAATATCCCTGATATGTGTTTTCAAATTTAGAGATAAGGTCCGCGGCAAACTCGCATACTACTCCCTGAGCTCCCGCGCATTTTATTACCCCCTGCTGTGCGTCACGTCCTTCAAAGTGCTCCCAGCATTCCTTAAGATTCGCCAGTATGTTCAGCGACCATTCGCGGAAATATTCCCCATCCGGCGTAAGCACAAGTCCCTTTGAGGTGCGGATGAAGAATTTGCTCGAGAACTCTGCCTCAAGATTCGATATTGCCATACTCAAGCCCTGCTGAGAAATAAACAGGCTCTCAGCAGCCTTCGAAAAGCTGCCTATATCGCATAGCACAGTGTAATATTTTAACTGCTGAAAATTCATCCAATCGCCTCAAATATACATTTTTATTTAACACACATAAACTTATTAATATATTTTATTATAATACTATTTCTTTACACATGAAATGGAAAAAGGGCACAAAAATCAAGTGCAACTTTTATGTAATAAGCTCAATACCGATGAGGTACTGAGCTTATTGAGCGAATATATACCCTTCTGTATCAGCTTGTCTGAGTCCCAGCCGCAATGCTGCCGCTGAGACCAAAAGCATAGCCGCTACACTAACAGCAGGAACACTATGATAGCCAGCGCCACCGCCTGAAATCCGGCGCCTATCTTTTCGTGGTCGGTAAACGGACGCCCGTTCCGGCCAAACCACTGGGGAAAGAACCCTGAAAAATACTCGCGCGCACGTCTGCTCACCATTATGGCCACGGATATAACAATCCACACGGTAATGTACAGCCCAAGCAACACGAAGCCGATGAGCATAAAAGGGCTCTGGGCCATGGCCTGAAAAAAAGTCATTTGAAAACTCCTGTTAAACCGATTCGCTCCGCACCCGCCATTACAGCGACGGACGCGAAATTATTCAAAGGCTTTTACCCCACGGTTTCCCGTGGGGTAAATATGCGCCTTGATTTTATTTCTTTTCCTTCTTCTCCTTGGCCTCACCGTAGAACGAAAGTCCGGCGATGATGACTATGACAAGGACAACGGACACTTCCCATATTATATTGGCAACTGCAGGGCTCATAACATATCCTCCTTATTCTTCGTCGTCCTCGGGGACGCTCCAGCTTATCTTGTTGACCACGATGCTCGACAGTCCGATTACAACAAACAGTACAATCGACTTGACCAGAAACGGCGCCAGAAAAGAGAAATCATTGATAATAGACATAACTTATTCCTCCCTTATTTCACGAGGTCATCAGCAACACAGGCGTTGCGATTTTCAATGTAAAGCTTTTTGAACGGTCCCTCGGCGTTCTTGTCCAGAGCCGTAATCACAACATACACAAGGATGGAAACGACGAGCAGGCCGATGGAGTTGTTGTTGCCCTCAAGATGGAACACATAGGGCAGCTTGGTGAATGTCCAGAAGCAGTTGAAGATGCCGCAGATGAGCAGAGACCAGAAAGCGGCGGCCTTGGAGCGCTTCCACCAGATACCGAAGATAAACATCCAGCATCCTGGCAGCATCCAGGCAAACAGCCAGGTCATTGCGGCAGAAACCTCGGGCAGGATAGCACCCATGGCGGTGCCGAACAGGAAGGTGACGAAGATGACAATACGGATGTACTTGTTCTGCATCTTCATGGTGGCGCCCTTCTTCCAGTAGCGGCAGTAGATTGTCTGGACAAAGATGGTTGCCAGAGTCAGAAGCTGAACCGCAACAGTGGAGAGCATAGCGGCGGCAAATGCAGCCATAACCCATGCTGCCAGCCATACGGGAAGCTCACCGACGACCATGGACATTGTCTGGAATCCGGGGCTGCCGGGGATGGTTGCATAGTCGGTAACGCTGGTGCCCATGTAAAGAGCGAGCATCAGGGCGCCGAATATGGCGTTCATCGGAACGGCGTAGATAGCCGCCTTACGGAGCGTATTAACGTTCTTGGCTGAGGCTGAAATCTGTCCGGACTGTCCGGCGACCATCTGGTTGAACATACCGGCTACGAGAGTACCGATTATGAACACACGCCAGGTTTCACCGTTGGAAAACAGCTCAAGTTTCCATGGCTCAGCAGCATAAGCCTCGTTTACAGTGGTCCAGCCACCTTCGATAATGCCGTTGAGATACAGCACAGCGATAAATACGCCGATATACATGAAGATAGCGTTGAACACATTGACCCAGCCAATCTGCTCCATGCCGCCAAATATAACGTACAGCAGACCGATAATGCCACCTATGAGAACGCCAAGGGCAATGGACGAGCCGGTGATGGCGGAAACGACAGAGCCGACGCCCTGCAGCTCGCATGTCAGAACGCCGAAGCAGCTCGAGCAGCAGAAAGCGGAAATGAGGATGCCGGTGCGCTTGTCAAACATCTTGGTAAACATGTCGGGGATGTTCGAGAAGCCTAAACGGCGAATCCACGGACCGGAAACACACATCATGAGAACTATCATGATGCCGCTTGCTATTACGTACCACAGCGCGGCCACGCCGAAAGCGGAGCCGTTTCCGGGCATACCCATGATGTGGCCGCCGCCAAGGCAGGTCAGGGCCTGCGTCGCTGCGATGGCAATCGCGGGAAGGCTGCGGCTGGCGGTCGCCAAGTCCTCACCTTTAAGCGAAGAACGCTTATTGAGAACAAAGGTAACGCCGCCGATGATAATGATTTCAAAGATGACGGTTAAAATCAGTACGCTTGTATGCATAGTCTCCCTCTTTTCTCTAATTTAC
>CATJWG010000240.1 GCA_949744165.1 uncultured Eubacteriales bacterium
CCTCGCCCAGCTTCTCTCCCAGTTTCAGCCGCCACGTCGGGTTGTTCCGCTCTGCATTATGCGGGCAGTTTACGGTGTCGCAGTTTTCCGCTGGGCATCCGTCGCTGAATGTCCGATGAAACGCCTCTTCCCAAGGCCCGCCCACAGTAGTCAAAGATGCCAGAAATTCGCCCAGCGTATCCGACGTCTCCGTGATTTTCTCAAAGTTGGTCATGCTCCGTCCGCTTCTTCCTGTTCTATGTCTCTCTTCGGACGGAATCCACAGCTCCGCAAGTTCCTCTGGTACGTGGTCTGGCCCCGCTCGGCGCTGTACGCAGGCCTAAAGTTCTCGTCCAGCACCACGTCACCCTCGCCGTCCGTCTCCTGGCCCCGCTTCAATTCCGTATATACAGTACATTGGCTGATACCCAGTTCTGCGGCAATCTTGACTGGGGTAGCCTTATCCCCCCACATCGTTTCGATTTTTTTGCGGTCGTCCAACGTCAAAGTCCTCACCTTAATCATCCCTTTTCCCGTTTCTGCCCCCGTTTGGGTAAAAAATAATGCAGAAAAGGATTGAAAAACCTTTTCTGCTTCTGCATTTAATCTACTACATCAGGAAAATTTAGTGTTTTTGAGAGAAAACAATACACGATTATAACGGTGCTTCCATACCACAATCCCTACGTCCGCTCCTCGCCCTCTTAAAAGGTGGGCCGTCTTTTATGCGGCCCACCTTTTTACTTCATGTTCCCAGATATGCGGCCTTTACGTCGTCGTTAGCAAGAAGCTCCTCGCCGGTACCTGACATCGTTATGCGGCCAGTCTCCATGACATAGCCGACATTCGCGGTTTTCAGCGCCATATTGGCGTTCTGCTCAATGAGCAGAACGGTCACACCCTGCTTATTTATCTCTTTTATGATATCAAATATTCCCTTGACTATCAGCGGGGCCAACCCAAGAGAGGGTTCATCCATCATAATCACCTTAGGGCGGCTCATAAGCGCACGGCCAACCGCGAGCATCTGCTGCTCACCGCCGGAAAGCGTACCACCTGCCTGCCAAGAACGCTCCTTCAACCGCGGAAACAGCTCATACACCCAGTTGAGGTCATCCGTCAAGTCATCGTGGCGCAGATATGCGCCTATACGCAGATTTTCCAGTACGGTCAGGTCAGGGAAAATGCGCCGGCCCTCGGGCACAAGGGTTATGCCGCGCGTGACAATCGCAGTGGGGTCCTTACCACAAATGTCCTCACCATCGAACTCTATAGTGCCCTCTCGCGGCTTTACAAGGCCGGCTATGGAGCGCAGGGTTGAGCTCTTGCCTGCTCCGTTTGCGCCTATAAGCGTGACAATCTCACCGGCGGGCACGTCAAAGCTGATACCCTTGACGGCCTCAATGCCACCATAGTTGACCTTAAGGTCCTTGATTTTAAGTATCGCGTCACTCATCCTCGGCCACCCCCAGATATGCGTCTATGACGCGCTGATTGTTCTGAATCTCCATCGGCACGCCGCGTGCTATCTCGCTGCCGAAGTCGATGACATAAATGTAGTCCGAAATTCTCATGACGAGGTCCATGTGATGCTCTATGAGAAACACAGTGAGCTTATACTTCTCGCGTATCTCCTTTATGAACTCCGCCAGCTCCTGAGTCTCCTGCGGGTTCATGCCGGCAGCAGGCTCATCAAGCAGGAGAAGCTTCGGGTCTGTGGCAAGTGCGCGGGCTATTTCCAATCGACGCTGGAGGCCATATGGCAGGCTGGTGGCCAGGTCGTCCTTTACCTTATCCAGTCCCTGCTCCTCAAGCAGAGACATGGTCTCGTCGCGCATACGCCGCTCCTCTTTCGCGTTGCCGCGGAAGGTTGCGGAAAATACGTTTTGCTTAGCGCGCATGTGCTTTGCCACAAGCACGTTGTCAAACACCGTCATGCTCTTCCACAGACGTATGTTTTGGAACGTTCGGGCTATGCCCAGCCTTGTTATTTTGTCAGGCGTTGGATTTATTATTCCATTGCCGACATACATCTCAGCATTTTCACCCTTATATTGCTTTTTCATCTTGCCTGTAGGATGGCTGCGCACCATGGGCTTACCCATGAACTCGACAAGTCCGTTTGTTGGCTGATACACGCCGGTGATACAGTTAAACGCCGTGGTTTTGCCGGCCCCGTTGGGGCCGATAAGAGCTATTATACGGTTTTGAGGAATGTCCAGCGAGAGGTTGTTGACCGCGACCACACCGCCGAACTGCATGGTGACATTTTCCACGTGGAGGACATTTTTCACTTCGCTTGCAGCTTTGTTCTCACTCATTGCCGGTGTCCTCCTTCTCTTCAATATCCTTCTTCTTCAATCGTCCGCTTAGCTTTTTAACTCCTCCAGCAATACCGGAAAAGCTCAGCTCCCTGTCTCCCATTATACCTCTGGAGAAGAACAGCACGATTATCATAATGACGACAGAGAATACGACCTTACGGAAACCGTCGCGAAAGAAGGGAACGCTCAATCCAAGGAATTTGCCGCTGTCGAGGAAGCGCAGCCACCACTCTGAGCAGGCTATGTACAAAAACGCTGCGATGCAACTGCCCGAGACCGAACCTATGCCGCCTATGACGACCATGAGCAGAATCTCATATGTCATGGCCGAGGTAAATGACTGTGCCTTTATCGTGGTCTGGAACATAGCCAGAAGCGCACCGCCCACTCCGGCAAAGAAACAGGATATGACAAATGAAAGCATCTTGTGCTTGAACAGGCTTATACCCATGGCCTCTGCGGCCACCTCGTCGTCGCGGATTGCCTTAAAAGCACGTCCATAGGACGAATTTATCAACAGCACTATTACAATGATGCACAGCATCACTATAAGAAATGGAAATATTGTGCCGAATTTCAGCGTCGCGCCGCCTATGGTTAGCTTCATATCGGAAAAGGCAGTGTATTTGCGAAGCTGGTTTGAGCCGTTGGTAATTACGCCCAAGCTGTTCCACTGGAAAACCGCGCGTATTATCTCCACAAAGCCGAGTGTGGCTATGGCGAGGTAGTCGCTTTTAAGCCTCAGCACAGGGATACCGATGAGCGCGGCAAACACAGCGGCCACGCAGCCGGCCAATATAATCGCGATTATCGAGCCGAAGAAAGCTCCGCCGGTGGGCCCCAGTATGGAGCCTATCGCCTCGGGAATGGAAAACTGTATAGCTCCACCGTCAAAATACTGGTAAACCGACATATGCTCGGCCACCGGAATGGTAAAGATTGCGTAGGTATATGCTCCGATGAGCATAAAACCCGCCTGGCCAAGTGAAAACAGCCCCGTAAAACCATTCAGCAGATTCATCGACACGCACAGCAGCGAATATATCGCGCCTTTTTTCAGTACCGGCGTCAGCATAACGATAAAGGAGGTAGAGGGAAAAACATTGTCAATGAGAAACAGCAGCACATACAGCGCCGCAATGCAGCACAGGGCAATCCACGTACCCTTCTTGCTTTTTTTCTGTTCAATTTTCGTCATTGCTCTCACCTCACACCTTATCCGTGGCCTTTTCACCGAAGATACCGGTGGGCTTGGCCAGAAGTATGACTATCAACAGCACGAAGGTAAAGGCATCGGAAAAGGTGGTCCATCCGGCGCCCTTGATAAGGTTTTCACAGATGCCGATTATAAACGCACCGATAACCGCTCCGGGAATGGAGCCGATTCCTCCAAACACCGCCGCAACAAAGGCCTTCAGTCCCGGCATAGCACCAGAGGTTGGGATGACTGACTGGTAATTGGTAAAATACAGCAGCGAGCCCACCGCAGCGAGAAAGCAGCCGATGATGAACGTGAAGCTGATAACGGAATTTATCTTTATGCCCATGAGCTGGCTGGTCTCAAAATCCTTGGATACCGCACGCATGGCCATGCCCATCTTGGTGTACTTGATAAGCAGGCTGAGAATAACCACCAGCAACAGGGTCAGCACGGGCGTTATAAGCGTGACCATTTTCGTGGTCTGCCCGAACACGGTGACGGAATCGGAAATAAAGGGAATCACGGGGTAGGTCTGCGGCAGGCCGCCGGTGAAATACAGCGCGCAGTTCTGCAAAAGATAGCTCACGCCGATGGCGGAAATCATAACCGACATACGCGGGGCGCTGCGCAGCGGCTTGTAGGCCACGCGCTCAATAACAAAGCCCAGCAGCACCGTGGCGATTATGACAAGCGGAATGGATATGTACATCGGCATCGAGGCGGTGGCGTAAACCATGACAAGTCCCGCGACCATGAAAACATCGCCGTGGGCAAAGTTTATCAGGCGCAGGATACCGTAAACCATGGTATACCCTATTGCAATCAAAGCGTACTGGCCGCCCACGGATATACCCGTTAGTATGTGCGGCAGGTACGCGTTCAGAAATCCGGACATGAGAGCTCCTCCTTTAAAAACTTCGTTTGAAAGCTTCCTCGAAGCCGAGGGGTGCGCAGCTCGGAACGGATAAATCCGTCTCCTTTGATTTTGCATGGAAAATGGTGTCTGCCTGCAAAGCCGGGCCAAACGCCGTCAGTCGGTTTTGCAAACAGTCCCGAAAGGAAACGCATTTATGCGTTCCGTAAAAAAGCAAAGCGCGGCCATGGCGGGGTCACAGCCCCGCCACGGCCTTTCGCAAGGCTTGCTTTCAGTTTACGCCCTGCACGGCGACGAAGTCCCAGACGTTGTCGCTGGTGTTCGCCTGCTTGATATAAGCGGTGTCGCGCACGGCGTCGCCGACCTCGTTGAAGGCGATGGAGCCGGACACGCCGGTGTAGGTCACGTCGGGCATGGCGGCGAGAATGTCGGCCTTGTCAACGGAGCCGGCCTTCTTCATGGCCTCCAGCGCGGTGTAGTAGGCGTCATAGCCCATTACGGTGACGGCGGCAATCATGTCGTCTCCGCCGTTGTTGGTCTTGGCCTCGGAGTTGGAGTTGAGCCACTCCTTGATGCCGGACTCGAAGTCGGGGTCGCCGCCCTCGGCGTAGAAGGTGGAGACATAGATATCGACTTCCTTACCCTGAGCGGCGCCGAGAATCTTGTTGGAGTCCCAGGTGTCGCCGGCAAGCAACGGCAGTCCTATGCCCTGAGTGGCGGACTGCTCAACGATAAGCTGAGCGTACTGGATGGAGCAGGGAGCGAAGATAACCTGAGCGCCCTCGGTCTTGGCGTTGTTCAGATAAGAGGTGAAGTCGGCGTTGTTCTCGGGGAATTCGGCGGTGATAACCTTCATGCCGAGGCCCTCGGCCGCCTGCTTGAAGTAGTTGATAAGACCCTGGTCATAGTCGTTGCCGAGCTGGCCGAGGCAGTACACGGTCTCAGCCTTGAGCTCGTCATGAGCGAAGTTGGCCAGAACAGTGCCCTGGAAGGGGTCCAGGAAGCAGATGCGGAAATAGTGGTCGTTGCCCTCGGTGACCTGCGGGTTGGTGCAGGTGACGCCGATTACGGGGATTCCCGCCTCGCCGAAGGTGGCGGAGCCGGCAATCGCGACAGAGGAGCCGTAGGAGCCCAGAACCACGGAGGCGCCGCCGGAAACCAGCGTGGTCGCGGCGGTGACGGCCTTGTCGTCAGAGGACTCGTTGTCCGCGGGGACGAGCTCGACATTGTAGACGGTGCCGTTGATTTCAACGGTGGGGGTCACGTAGTTGGCGTACTGCATACCGAGGTATTCCTGCTTGCCGCCGGGGCCGTTTGCGCCGGACAGGGGCTCGAACACGCCTATTTTGACGGTGGGAGTCTCGTCCTGCTTTGCGTCGCTGTCGCCGCAGGCGCACAGGGCCAGCAGCATCATAAGAGCAAGTGCAAGGGCTATTGCCTTTTTCATTTCTATTCCTCCTGTTTTGATGTCCTCATATTGCGGACATCTGTTTTTGACCGGACTATTATACCTTATTATGGATTAAATTGCAATACCCAAGAGTGTGTAACATGACAAAAATATAGCGTCAAATTTTATCAAAAATGCACTGAATTCAAGCCTCCGCGCCCCCTTTTCGCAGAACGAAGGGGCTGCCGCGCCACAATGCGCCCGCCCTGCGGTCCTCCGCGGCGGCGAAGGCCAGGCAGTACAAATCCGCCGCGGCGCACTCGAGCGCGAATATCCTTTGGGCGCGTTCGTTCAGTTTTTTTATCTGCGCGGGCTTTGTTATCACCGGCAGGTCGGAGCCGCCGCGCATCTGCCTGAGCACCACACGTCCCCTTTCGGACATTGCCAGCACCCTTGCGTATGGAACGCCGCCCGCGCGGTCCCCCGCGCGCACTCCAAGACAGGCGCACAGCAGCATCCGTCTCAGCCTCGACA
>CATJWG010000241.1 GCA_949744165.1 uncultured Eubacteriales bacterium
GTTCATCGGTGTGAAGGCAAGAGGCCAGAGTAGGGGCTTGATAATGCTTATCACGAGCATAACGCTGACAGTAAGCTCCGCGGCATCAGACTCCATGCCGGCGAGGTGCGCAACAGGGGCGGTGAGGAAATAGATAAGCCAGTTGCACGCGAAAAGGACACCTGCGGACCAGATAGTGAGCTTTTTGGTGTAATACTTTGCTTGGTCGAGCTCCCCCGCGCCTATGCAGTGGCCGGCGACAGTGACGAGGCCAGTGCCTATTGCCATGGAGGCAACGGAGGACATAAACTCGAGTACGACGACGATGGCATTAGCGGCTATCGCGGTGGTGCCAAGGGTGGATACGGTGCTCTGCACGACGAGCTTACCGAGCTGGAACATCGAATTCTCCACGCCGGTGGGTAGACCGACACACAGAACCAGCCATATCATTGCCGGGCGCGGGCGGATGCTCATGAGACGGCCGACGTCCACAGTCTGGCCTGGGCGAAGCTGGCAGATGAGAATTACAAGTGCGGCGAGCCATTGGCAAATCACGGTGGACAGCGCGGCGCCCACAACGCCCATGCCAAGTCCAAAGATAAGTATCGCGTTGCCGGCGATATTGAGCAAATTCGAGGAGACCGAAATCAGCATGGGCAGGCGTGAATTGCCGCCGGAGCGGTAGAGCGCGGCGCAGGCGCCGAAGATGGCAATAGCTGGGTAGCCAAATATGGTTATGTAGAAGTAGTCCACGGCGCTGGCCATAACGTCAGGCTCCACCATGCCGAATATTACGCGCAGCAGCCATCTGTAGCAGCACAGGCAGAACGCTGTGACGACAATGGAGAGTAGTGCCGAGGTCAGAAGCACCTGGCGTGCGGCCTCGTCGGAGTCTTTTTTGTCCCTGCGGCCGAGGTACTGCGCACAGATGATGCTGCCTCCGGTGCCTATAGCGGTGAGCAGATAAAGCACGAGCTTATTTATCGAGTCCACAAGCGAGACGCCGGATATGGCAGCGGAGCTCACTCGCGTGACCATCATGGTGTCAACAGTTCCCATGAGGGCTGTGAGCACCTGTTCGATTATGAGGGGTATAAGCAAGCGGCGAAGGTCGCGGTTGGAAAACACAGATAACACTCCTTTGGAGTAAGCTTACAGTATTTTCAGGATAACATTTTTCAATTTATTTCGCAAGAGTATTGACGAATGGAACAAAAAAATATATTATATTTTGCAATAAGAGATAAAGGCTGAGGAACTTTAAATGGCTAAAAGCACGATTAAAACGGCGTTTCTTGCGACTGTTCCGGTAATGACTGGTTATCTGGTTATGGGCATGGCGCTTGGGATACTCATGGCGGACAAGGGTTACGGCTGGTGGTGGTCGGCGCTCATGGGGTTGACTATTTACGCCGGCTCGATGGAGTTTGTGGCGGTGAACCTGCTTTCGGGCGGGGCTGCGGTTATTTCTACGGCTATCATGACGCTGCTGGTGCAGGCAAGACATTTGTTTTATGGGGTGTCGCTGCTGGAAAAGTACCGCGGCATGGGGAGGGCAAAGCCCTATCTCATATTTGGACTGACGGATGAGACCTATGCTCTTGCGTGCAGCGGAGCGCCAGAGGGAACTGACAAGCGCAAATACTATTTTTTAATCACGCTGTTTGACCAACTTTACTGGATTGCCGGCGGCACAATAGGGGGGCTGTTGGGAGCGGCCATAACCTTTAATACGCGCGGGCTGGATTTCGCGATGACGGCGTTGTTTGTGGTAATCTTTACCGAGCAGGCGATGAGCACACGCGACCACGTTCCGGCGATAATCGGCGTTATGTCAGCGCTTGTGTGTCTGCTGGTTTTCGGCACGGAAAATTTTCTTATTCCCTCAATGCTTCTTATAACGGCGCTGTTACTCGGTTTAGGCGCATTGCGTAAGCGTAAGGAGGCGGTAATATGATTGACGTCTGCCATTCTCTGGCGCTCATAGTCGTAATGGCGCTTGTAACGGCGCTACTGCGGTTTCTGCCTTTTCTGCTGTTCCCCGAAGGCAAACAGGCGCCGAAGGTTATTACATATCTCAGTGGTGTGCTTCCCAGCGCGGTTATAGGTATGCTGGTGGTGTACTGCCTTAAAGACGTGCAGCTGCTCACCGTGCCGCATGGTCTGCCTGAGCTTATCGCCGTGGCCGCCGTTGCGCTGTCATATGTGTGGAAGCGCAACACCCTCCTGAGCGTTTTAGGTGGGACGGTGGTGTATATGGTTTTGGTGCAGATGGTGTTTTAAAAGCAGGCCCAGGTGGGCCTGCTTTTAATATCTTGTTTTATCTGGACCCCAGCCGCCGAGCGGCAGACGCTGCATGGCGCCGAAAACCTTGCTGCGCAGGTCGGGGTATGTTTGGCTGAGCATGTGCAGAAGCTGCTTTATCTCGTAACGGCTGCTGCCTTCATCCTCAGGGCAGGGGTTGTGTACAATCGGCAGTTTTAGCTCACGGGCGAGATTTGCTATGCGCTGCTCACCTGCGTAGACCATAGGGCGTATTTGCCAGACATCCGCGCGGGACATATAAGTTATTGGCTTAAAGCAGCTTATACGCCCCTCAAACAGCAACGATAGCATGAAGGTCTCAACCGCGTCGTCGAAATGGTGCCCGAGAGCAAGGCGGTTGCAGCCGCGCTCGCGCAATGTGTCGTTGAGCGCGCCGCGGCGCATTTTTGAGCACAGCGAGCAGGGATTCTCCTCGCGGCGTACGTCGAACACTATCTCCTTTATGTCAGTTTTTACCCGGGTGTACGGCACTCCCAAACGGCGGCAGAGCTCTGCCGGCCCTGAAAAGTCCATGCCCTCAAATCCGAGCTCAATCGTCACCGCCTCAAGCTCAAAGTGCTTCGGGTAGTAGCCCTGCAAGTATTTCATCGAGCACAGGAGCACAAGAGAATCCTTGCCCCCTGACACACCCACGGCTACACGGTCGCCGGGCTCTATCATATTGTATTCGTCCACAGCCTTGCGCACAAGGCTCGTAAAACTGTTGAGTCCATTGTTCATAAAAATCAGCCGCCGTTTCTGTCGAAATTGTAGAATTACTTCAAAAAATGAATTGGAGCATACTCGAGTATTCGGAAGTAAAAACGAGAAAATACGAGCTTGTTCTTTTGTAAATTAAAAAGGAGTAAAATATACCTTGACATTGGAAAAAGCTTGTGATATAAAGGATAAGCGCGTTGGGTGCTGTGCACTATTTTATCCGTGTGCAATGAAAATGTCAAAACTATTTTTTATATTCTGAACGGAGGAAAAACCCATGTCCACAACAATGGCAAATGCGGCCACCGTCGAGCGCAAATGGTATGTCATTGACGCTGCCGGCAAGCCCCTCGGAAAGACCGCAACTCTCGCGGCTGACCTGCTCCGCGGCAAGCTCAAGACGACCTATACTCCTCATGTCGACTGCGGCGATTTCGTAATTGTGATTAACGCTGAGCAGGCCGTGCTCACCGGTAAGAAGCTTGAGCAGAAGTATTACTACCGTCATTCCGGCTGGATTGGCGGACTCAAGGCAACCAATTACAAGGATCTCATGGCCAAGCGCCCTGAGCTGGCAATGGAGCTGGCAGTCAAGGGTATGCTTCAGAAGAACAAGCTTGGCAGCGCACAGCTTACCCGTCTGAAGGTGTTCCGCGGCAGTGAGCACATCCACACCGCCCAGAAGCCCGAAGCTTGGGACCGCTGAAGAAGGAGGTAAATAACAATGGCAACTTATCAGAGCAAAAAGCCCTACATGTATGGCACCGGCCGTCGTAAATCTTCCGTCGCCAGAGTACACCTCTTCCCAGGCGGAAGCGGCAAGATAACCATCAATGGCCGCGATATAGACGATTATTTTGGACTTGAGACCCTCAAGCTTATCGTACGACAGCCCCTGGTCACCGTCGGGGCAACCGATAAGGACGATATTGCATGCACCGTCGCCGGCGGCGGTGCGTCCGGTCAGGCCGGCGCGATTCGCCACGGTATCTCCCGCGCTCTGCTTCTTGTCGACGCCGCTTACCGCACTCCCCTCAAGGCCGCAGGATTCCTGACCCGTGACCCGAGAATGAAGGAGCGCAAGAAGTACGGTCTCAAGGCCGCAAGACGTGCGCCTCAGTTTTCCAAGCGATAATCAAACTTCAACAAGCGATAAAGCTTACTGCCTCTCAGTACGCCCTAAGGCGCTGTGTGGCAGGATTTATCAAAGGTGTGGAAGCGATGAGAGTTCGTTTGCTGTGCTTAGCTTGACTGCGTAAGCAGCGTGCAAGCAGCGCACAAGGAGCAAATATCGCAAGCGAAAACAAAAGTCTGGTTAGCAGGAGATGTGTCAGCGATGAGAACATCTCCTGCTTTTGCGTTATAGACTGTTTTCATTATATTCTTTTATATTTTGTTGACTGTTTCCACCAATGATTTAATATACGCTTTTGTCATCATTTGGGGGACAGGAGTTTCTGGACTGGGAGTATGAAGTAGATATTCACATTGGAAACATTCAAACTATGGGTTGTAATTTGGTCTATACTGAATAAATGTAAACCTTGAGTTTTGCGGCTTTTTTTCTTGACGCGACCTTCAATACACTATAAAATTGACTCAGGTGATGATGCAATGATTAACGAACAGAAAATCCGATTATTTCTTTCCCTGGCAAATACCCTGAGCTTTACGGAGACGGCTAACCAGTTGTTCATCACACAGCAGGCGGTCAGCAAGCACATATCGCAGCTTGAAGGTGAGCTGGGATTTCCCTTGTTCATACGTTCGACTCATAACGTGCGTTTGACTGAGGCGGGGGAAAGGTGCCAGCGTTTTTTCGAGGAGGAGGTCCGGCGTTTTACCGAGTTTATTGACGGAGAGCGTGAAACTCAGCTTAGACTGAGTAAGTCTCTGCGCTTAGGCTATAACAACTGGCTGAATTTCGGCAACGCCATAGGCTCAGCACGGGTGCGATTTCACGCGCTGTACCCGGATATCTCGCATGTACCGGAGCGCCAGCCTCCGGATTTGTTACAGCGCCGCCTGCGTGACGGGGAGCTGGATATAATTTTAGTTCTTCGCCGCTTTCTCCAAAACGAGGCAGGGTTGCGTATTGTGGAGCTGTCCGATTTCCCGATGTCGATTATTGTGAACAAAGCCAGGGCCGTGACTGCGGAGGAGCGCACGGTTGAGAGGCTGTCGGCTTTTCCGCTGCTGATAAATTCTTTTGCCAGCGAGACCGCGGCGGAGACGATAGCGCGGGCGAAGCGGGAGATGGCGGAGTTCGGATTGACGAACCGTAAGATAATTCTTACGCCCAACCGCGACAGTGTGTATACCGGAGTTGAGACCGGCGAGGGCATAGCCACGGCCTGCACCTTCAGCCAGATACCAGAGGACATCGCGGTGATACCGACTGAGGTGTCGGATAGACTTGTGTGCGTATGCTTGGAGACAAATCGGCGCAAGCTGATTCGACAGTATATGGAAATTCTCAGTGAGGAGTTTGCAAAGCAGGAGAACAGGATAAGCGAACAGCCTCCCTCTGGCGACTGTCCCTTTTTACCGCTGTAGATTGCGGAGAGGGTAAACGCGCGTTTGTGTCCAGTGAAGATAGTCCCGCGCAGAAAATGATTACACAAATCCGGTCCCTTAGGCCATATGCCGAGGGGGACCGGATTTGTGTAAAAGACGTTCAGCAGTATGAGTCGGCAAAGCCATCCGCGCGGACAGGACGCGCACGACGGGCAAAGTCCTTTCCGGTTTCGAACATGCGGCTCCATCGCGTGAGCTTGCGGTGCATAAGCTTTGGCCGCGGGATATCCTGAGCACTCCTGTGCATGTATATCTCCTGAAGCAGAAGCAGCGATGGGAAGGGTTCGTCAATAAGCGCGCTGTACTGGAGCTGCCAGTCAAGAGACAACATGAGGTCCATAAGCTCCGGAACGGGCGCGTCAAAACCGCGCAGATAGCTCAAAAGGGCGTAAACGCGCACGCCCACGTCGCTGACGCGGTGCGTTGCTGCCTGGGTGGCGAAAAGAGCGCACAGCTCTTCCATACTCGAAAAGCCGCAGTCAGGGAAGGGGGGATGATAATCGGGAAGAAAGGAGCGGGAGAAAAGCACCTGCCACAGCCGTTCTTGAGAGGGTAATTCCTCTGTCCGGTGTGCTTCGTGGTCATAGGTGAACACGCAGGAGGTTCCCCGTCTGGTGTAGCAAAGACGTCCGTCGTCAGTCAGGCGCATGAGATAGCCCGCGCCGCGGTCAACGCAGCGTAGACCTGTCCACAGCAGGCGTCCGTCCTCACCGCGCGGCCCCTCGACAAGCATCCCAGGCACGGCGGCGAAGAAGGTATCGCGCCGCAGCAGCAGGTCAACCGGTTCAAGCTTTTCCGGCCAAGAGCCCTGAAA
>CATJWG010000242.1 GCA_949744165.1 uncultured Eubacteriales bacterium
GCGGCTGCGGTGCGGGAGACGTGTCCGTCGGCGGCTGCGGCGCGGGAGACGCGTCCGTCGGCGGCTGCGGCGCGGGAGACGCATCCGTCGGGGCCGGCGACACATCTCTATACGCAAAAGCAGGAGCGGCCTGTCCCTCCCCTGCCCTGCCTACCCTCTCTATTACCCTGGGAAACTTACGTACTTCCATCGGGCTGAGCGAGCGCGTGAGAGTCAGTTCCCCCGACTCGGGGACCATCACGCCAAGATAGCCTTCCTTTCCCTCACCGTACACCGACAGGCGCAGAAGCCCGTCAACCATCCGGCAGCGCGCGAGAAACTGCGTTCTCGCCCCGTTCTTCTTCACTTCAAGCGCCCCGAGGGGAGCGCCGTCAATAATTATCGGGTATTTTCCCTCCATATGTCAAACCTCCAAAAAAAACAGTAAAATCCGCTCATACATGTGTATGAACGGATTTTCGCTTTTATGAATGTCAGCTTATCGTATATTCGCCGCTTATCAGCACCTTTGTCACGTCCGCCGTCGCGGTCAGGCCGTTATTGACTATGGTGGCCATGTACAGGTGGTTTTTTACCAGCGCGCCGCCGTTTTCCAGCGTTGTGCCCTCGGTGGTGTCCACCAGAACGGGTGAGTCGGGCCCGCTGGCATAGGCCGCGCCTATGCGCAGCATTATCTCGCAGCCTACCTGGCACTTTACCGTCTGCCCCTTACTTAGCGTTACAACCGTAAAAGCTCCATCTCCCGACGAGCCCTCGGCCGCGTCGAGCTGAGCGTTGAACTCCGCCATAAGCTCCGGCGTCAGCACTTCGTCAAGATAGCTTTTCGTTATCAGCGGATCGTCCTTCGTGCCGTAATTGTACGCCGCATATACCGTTATGCCGACAATGGCGCACAGCGCCAGAAGCACGCAGATAATGATTTTAATCTTACTTGTTCTCATATGTACCTCCGTTCGGAGGCCGCTTTGCGGCCTCCGAATTGATTAAAGCCCGAAGCTGACCGCTATGGCGCTGTCAACCTTGTTCATAGTAGCCTCATCAAGCTTTCCCATGCGCTCGCGCAGACGGGACTTGTCTATTGTGCGTATCTGTTCCAGCAGTATGACGCTGTCCCGGGACAGCCCATAGCCCTGGGCGGCCAGTTCGATATGGGTGGGCAGCCTGGCCTTTCCGACCTGGCTGGTTATCGCAGCCGCTATCACGGTGGGGCTGTGCTTGTTCCCGGTATCGTTCTGCACTATCAGCACCGGCCGCATACCGCCCTGCTCGCTGCCCACA
>CATJWG010000243.1 GCA_949744165.1 uncultured Eubacteriales bacterium
CACAATAATAAAATTAATTAATTTTATTATTGTGTGCGCCTAAAAGATATGTGTTTGTCATATTTATGCTATTAAAAAGACGTGAAAAAGCCAAAAGCAATGACGATGTATTCTGTTCCGTCATTACTTTTGGCTTTTCATTAAAACTATGCAGTTATAGTACCGCTCGTACCTGCTTCGACTGTTTTTTTGTTGCAGATGCCATACAATTATCAACAGTAAAAAACACGGAGGCGCGAGTATGCAAATATATACATCATATTCTGATGGCCGCCTGACGCTTTATGTTCAGGGGGAGCTGGACCATCACGAAGCAAAGAACGCGATGGATACCATCGAGAAGCTGCTTATTGAGTACATGCCGAGAGATTGTGTGCTGGAGCTGTCCGGACTAAACTTTATGGATAGCTCGGGTATAGCGTTGATTGTAAGGGTCTTTCGGAGGCTCAGGGAGATGGGCGGACACGCATGGATTGAAAACGCGTCCGGCCAGCCGCTGAAGGTAATAGATGCGGCAAACATTGAAAGGATAATGAAAATGTCCGTAACTAAGGAGTAGTAACAATGAAAAACGACAACTACATAAAAATTGAATTTCCCAGCAGGAGCAGCAACGAAAGCTTTGCCCGCTCTGCGGTGTCGGCATTTGCCGCGCAGCTCGACCCGACGTTGGACGAGCTGGGTGATATCAAAACCGCCGTGAGCGAGGCAGTGACTAATGCGATTGTCCATGGATATCCCGAGCAGCTTGGCATAGTGCAGCTCAAGGCCAGAATATACGACGGCGAGTTTCTTGAAATAACCATCAAGGACAAGGGATGCGGCATTGAGGACGTCAAAAAAGCCATGCAGCCGCTGTTTACCACCGGCGGCGAGGAGAGAAGCGGTATGGGCTTCACCATTATGGACAGCTTCATGGACCGTATGCGCGTGCGCTCCAGGCCTGGGAAGGGCACGACCGTAATCATGTCTAAAAGGATAAGGTCGAAGCTGTGATGCGCGAGGATACGCTTGAGCTGATAGCTCAAGCACAGGAAGGAAGCAAGGACGCCGCGCAAAAGCTTGTTGAGGACAACTGCGGGCTTGTATGGAGTGTTGCTCGGCGCTTTTTCGGACGGGGAGTTGAGCCAGATGATCTCTATCAGCTCGGCTGCATAGGATTTCTCAAGGCCATACAGGGTTTTGACACAAGTTTCGGCACTCAGTTTTCCACCTATGCCGTTCCGAAAATTTCAGGAGAGATACGCCGTTTCCTGCGAGACGACGGTGCGGTTAAGGTAAGCCGCGGAATAAAGGAGCGCGCGCAGCTTATACGAAACGAGCGTACAAGCCTTGAACAGAAGCTTGGGCGTGAACCGACTCTATCTGAGCTCTCCGAGGCCACGGGCATCACCGTGGAGGACATAACATTTGCCGAAACCGCAGCGGGTCCGGCAGAGTCGCTGCAAAAGGAAAATGGCGACGAAAACTTTACTTTGGAGAATGTGCTCGGCGACTACGGTCAGGAGGAGCGCCTTATTGAACGTTTCACACTTGACGAGGCGATAAAGCAGCTTCCGGAAAAAGAGCGCATGGTAATAGCTCTGCGCTTTTTCCACGGTATGACCCAGGACAAGGCCGCTAAGGTGCTTGGTGTGTCCCAGGTTCAGGTCTCGCGGCTGGAAAGGAGGGCGGTGCAGGGTTTAAGGGAGATTCTGCTTTGATTGTGACTTGTTAACGCGCCAAATTTATTGTATAATACCCCTATAAAAAATTTCAGTCCGTTGTGCGGACAATTTATCACAGGGGTAGATATGATACAGGATTTTGAAACAAGATATATTGCGGCCCGAAAAAAGCTCATCGAGTCTGATTTCAGCAAGCTCAATCCTCAGCAGAGACAAGCGGTGATGACAACACAGGGGCCGCTTTTGCTGCTGGCCGGCGCGGGCAGCGGCAAGACGACAGTACTTATTAACCGTATAGTCAATCTTATGCGCTACGGAGGCGCCTCGGACAGCCTTGAAGTTCCGGAGGGTGCGTCGGAACAGGACATAGAACTGATGCTCTCTGGTCCCTCTGAAGCGGCCAGGATGGTAGCGGGGCTCGACCCTGTCGAGCCTTGGCGCATACTTGCCATAACCTTTACCAACAAAGCCGCTGGCGAGCTGAAAAGCCGCCTTGAAAACGCTCTGGGTACGCAAGCGAATGATATCTGGGCCCAGACCTTTCACAGCGCCTGTGTGCGTATACTTCGCCGCGACGCTGAGCGCCTTGGATTTACACGCAGCTTTACAATCTATGACACGGCTGACAGTCAGTCTTTGGCTAAGCGCATTATCAGGGACATGGATTTGGATGAAAAGATGTTCCCATACAGGATGGTTTTGTCGCAGATAAGCAAAGCCAAAGACGAGATGCTCGGTCCGGAGCAGATGCTTGACTTGGCGCGCAGGAAATATGATGTGCGCTTGACAAGAATTGCCGAGATTTATCAGGAGTCCCCCCGCCGCATGCGTGAGGCTGACGCTATGGACTTTGACGACCTTATAATGTTCACGGTGCGTCTGCTGCTGGACAATGACGACGTGCGCGAGTATTACCAGCGAAAGTTCAAATATGTGCTCGTTGACGAGTATCAGGACACGAATAACCTGCAATATATACTTGCCAGCACCCTTGCCGGTGGATATGAGAATATCTGTGTTGTCGGCGACGATGACCAGAGCATCTATAAATTCCGTGGTGCGACAATAAAAAATATCCTCGATTTTGAAAAGCAGTATAAGGGTGCGAAGGTAATAAAGCTTGAGCAGAACTACCGCAGTACAGGGCACATACTTGAATCAGCCAACGCCGTGATACGCAACAACAGCGGACGTAAGGGAAAGGAGCTGTGGACTGCCTCGGACGCTGGTTACAAGCCTGTGTTGTACTGTGGAGATAACGAAAATGAGGAGGCGCAGTACGTTGCTGAGAGGATACTCGACGATTTTCAGCAGGGGATAAACTGGGGCGAGCACGCAGTGCTATACCGAATGAATGCGCAATCCAACCAGCTTGAGTATGCTTTCAAACGACGCGGAATACCATACCGTATTTACGGAGGAACAAAGTTTTTTGACCGTGCAGAGGTCAAGGACATGCTTGCATATCTCAGTGTTGTGCAAAATCCGGCTGATGACCTGCGGCTTGTGCGCATTATCAACACACCGGCACGCGGAATAGGGGCAACAACGGTAGAGAAAGCCGCGGCTATAGCCGTACGGCAGGGGATGTCCATGTTCCAGGTTGTCAGAAATGCACAGGAATATCCAGAGCTGCAAAGGGCTTCGGCGAAGCTGCGGGAATTTGCGTATATGATTGATGAATTACGTGCCGAAGCTGATAATATTCCAGCGGACGAGCTGTATGACAAAGTAATTGAACGCAGCGGTTATGTACGCGTGCTTCAGGAAAAGGACACTCCGGAGAATGCAGCGCGTATTGAAAACGTCAAGGAGCTTAAGTCAAACATTATAAGCTACATAAAGGAGACAGGAGACTCGACTCTTCACGGATTCCTTGACGAGGTTGCGCTGTATACCGACCTTGACAAAATGGACGACAACGCCGACTGCGTGGTTATGATGACGATACACTCGGCCAAGGGACTGGAGTTTCCGGTTGTGTTTATCGTCGGTATGGAGGAGGGAATTTTTCCGGGCATGAGGGCGATAGGGGAACAGGACGAAATGGAGGAGGAGCGCCGGCTTTGCTATGTGGCAATAACTCGCGCCATGCGTCGGCTGTATATGACCTGTGCCCGCCAACGTATGATATTTGGACGGACCAGCAGCAACCGAGTGTCCCGCTTTGTAGAGGAGATTCCGCCGGAGCATCTGGACAAGGGCTATGTACCGCACGGATATGGTTATTCCGACAGACCTGCCGGTCATGAAATAAGGGCCGAAAAACCGCAGCATGTCAGCGCTGTGCGGCCTATATTCACACCGGAAACAAAAAAGATTGCCCCTCCAGCCTTTCGCGAAGGGGATATGGTTGAGCACAAGTCATTCGGACGCGGCATGATAGTAACGATGACGCCTATGGGAGGAGACTTCCTGGTTGAGATAGCATTTGACGGGCTTGGGACAAAACGGCTGATGCTTAAGGCTGCGTCGAAACTCATGAAAAAAACAGATTAAGCACTCATCGCCGGATCTACGGGAGGGGCGCGGCGCAAGGATAAACCTGGTGACTGCGAGCCCACTTGACGTCCGGCGCTGTTTATGATAAAATATATAACGTTGTTAGTTATTTTGCGAACCGGCGTTCCGGATCTGGAGGGCACAATGGATGTAAATGAGACAACAATGATGATTTTCACAAGCATGCAAGAGCTTCTACGTACTGCCGAGAGCAGACAGATTGTGGATATGTCAA
>CATJWG010000244.1 GCA_949744165.1 uncultured Eubacteriales bacterium
AGATGATTGTGTCAACTATTTTTTGATATTTTTCCTTTAATAGGCAAGAGGAGCACACCTGTGCTCCTCTTACCTATTTTCGTCTAAAATTTGAGCTTATCTCTGTCAGCGCCTCCGAGGCCTCCATCTCGCAGTTGCAATTACGCGCCATATCGCACAGCGTAACCATACCCACAAGCCTGCCGTCGTCAAGCACTGGAAGGCGTCGTACCTGGTCTGCAGCCATCAGCCTGACAGCTTTTTCCACCTCGTCAAAGGGCTCCGCGGTTATTATTCCGCGGCTCATCACCTCACTGACCTTTGTCTCCTTTGGGTCTGCACCGGAGGCGACGCAGCGCATTACTATGTCTCTGTCCGTAAGCATTCCGCGCAGACGGCCCTTATCGTCACACACCGGAACAGCACCGACATTGCAGCGTTTTAACAGCTTCGCCGCCGCTGACACAGGTTCGTTTTGTTCGACGCTGACAATTTTGTCGGACATAATATCACAGATTTTCATTACAAAAGCCTCCCTTGAATAGAATGTCTTCATTATCGACGGGGAGAGCTTTGTTTTATACATCAATTACAGCCGTGTATGTTATTTATGTGAGCATCAGTCCTCAATTAGCTCCGCCAGCGCTGGGCCCACTGAATCGGCAAACAAATCTATAGCAAGCAGCGCTTCGCTGAGCGTATTTCCTGAGCTTCCCACTTCAATTATCATCGAACCCGTGGTAAGGTGCTGGTTATAGCGCTCCTTTTTCAGCGCTATTGGCCGCGCCAGCGTCGGGTATTTGTCATCCATCGCATTCTGCATGTAAAGAGCCAGCTTCAGATTCTCCCGCCAGTTCGGGTGATACAGTCCGTTCTCTCCCGTTCCTATAAGCAGCATAACCTGTGCGCTGCTTTGGCCCTGCACCTCCGCCTTGGTCTTGTACACTACGTCGCCGCTTCCGAGCGCATCGCGGTGCAGGTCTATGACTATGGCTATTGATGGGTATTCCGCAAGATAGTTCTCTACTGCTTCACCGGAACGGGTATAGGAACCTGTATAGCTTGGATAATCGTATATCTCACGGTCGTGTATTACATTTATTCCGAATTCCTCCAGCTTGGCGGCAAGTTCATCGCCTACACGAACTACATTATAGTTTGTGTCCTCTGTTCTGTTCGCGTCCGATTCCTCGTAGCGGTCAAAAGGGTCTTGGGTGTAGGCCTCGCTGGAGTGCGTATGTACTATCAGGACATGAGGCTCATCCTTTTTCAGCCGCATACTCAGTCCCTCCGCCGCCAGCGCTTCCATATCTATATCAAAGCTCGTGTCGTTTGTCACAGATACCCCCGCACTTATTGTTGTTGTAAGTATTTCTGGCGTCTCCTCCGGTTCTCTCTCCTCCTGCTTCTCGGGCGTCGGCGTAACCTTTACCTGCATCGTGCTGACAAGCTCCTGAACCGTTTCAGGACTTTCAGGCACAGAATTGTCCGTCAATTCCTGTTCACTCTGCTCCTGCTCGTCACTTATTTGCGGTGAATCCGGCTTGCTCCCGAGCTCAAGGCTCAGCGTAGCCGTTATCAGGCTGCCGTCTGAGCTTATCTCGCGTGCCCATTCGCTTACTGCATCTCCCGCTCCGGCAAGCATCGCAAGTCTCATCGCTGCCCCTACCAGCAGCACACTCACTATACCTTTTTTCATGCTTTCACCCCGCCTTACGTAATCGCTAATGTATAGGTAAAGCTTATTCGCACTGGCCGGACAATATTCCTTTTCCCCTTTTATTTATCTTTTTTATGGTGTATAATATAAAAAAACGATTGCGAGGTTAGAAAAATGAAATTTACCTACCGTCCACAAGGCGTATGTTCACAGTTTTTTGAGTTCGACATAGACGACGGAAAAATAAAGCAGCTTCAAATCACAGGCGGTTGCGACGGCAATCTCAAAGGTATCTCTACACTTGTGAAGGATATGACGGTTGACGAAGTTATACGCAAGCTTGATGGGCTCACGTGCGGTTTTAAACGCACAAGCTGCCCTGACCAAATTTCAAAGGCGCTCAGGCAGTTTAAAGAAGAACAAATATAAAAAGTTTATTAACATAATATTTTTTTATTGGAACCTTGTTAGTTATTTTAACCGTCGAATTGTGTAACTTTGGGACGAAAAAAATTTTTTTGGTGAAAAACACAACGCAAAATATCTCTAAAATATTAATTAAATTTTAGTATCTATCGCAATATATTGTGTCTTTATCCATTTGGCCAAAAATAGCCTTGTCAGTTTTGTGCATAATACTGCTTGATTTGATTCTTCGAAATATTTTATACTATTGTTACAACAATAGTAAACAAATACTGGTTTATTTGCGGAAAATCAGACTATTTATCCGTCGTAAACCGGCCGGAAAGTCAACAGGAGCAGAAAATGAGCAATAGAATTAAAACTTCATTTGCCATGATATGCATTGTTGTCATTTTTGCAAGCGCGATGAGCGGCTATGCCATAGCTGACGAGGATATTACATACGGATTCATTTCCAATGGTGATGCTCTTTCGGATGCTCTGGCCTGTGTCGAGCCCAACGGCACAGGCCAAAGCGAAGCACTCATTCTTGCATGTACAGAAATACCGCTTTATGTTGACGATGTTTTTATCGGAACCGCTCTGAAGCTTAACGACGCAACGTACGTTCCCCTTCTCGCTTTTTGCGAGGCAATGCTTATGACTGATATCGAGGCATATTGGGACAGCGAGACCGACTGTGTATCGCTCAGCGCGGAGGACATCGACATATCGCTTACTTTGTCTGACAACTTTATTGTGGCAAACAGCAGGTATCTATACCTGTCCGACGGTGCCTACAACATAAACGGCACTGTTGTAGCTCCCATTAGGGAGCTGGCAAAAATCTTCAATGTCGGCGTCGAATGGGACGAGGAAAGCTGGACCATAGATATCAGCACCTCCGATTTTTCGATAATCGAACACGGAGATGACTTTTATGACGAAGAGTCCCTTCACTGGCTATCCCGCGTAATTTCCTCTGAGGCCGGAGCTGAACCGCTCGAAGGCATGATTGGCGTTGGCAATGTTGTACTCAACCGTGTAAATGATGAAAGCGGAATTTTTGAGGACTCTATACAGAGAGTCATCTTCCAATACAATCAGTTTTCGGTTGTTGACAGCGGCGCGATTTATCTTGAGCCGAACGAGATGTCCATCATCGCAGCAAAGCTGTGCTTGGAGGGCTATAACACGGTTGAGGACAGCAAGTTCTTCCTTAATCCGGAAACTGCCTCCAGCCTATGGTTCCGCGAAAACAGAACCTTTGTCATCACTATCGAGGACCACGATTTCTATGCGTAAATCAAAAAACGATTTTCCACCGCACACTTTTCAAAATAAAAACTACAGGGCGCGCCTTGCGCCCTGTAGTTTATTTCAGGAGGACCTTTAATGCTTGAGGACATACTGCACTCCGGCTTTTCGGAGCTTGGCCTGCTCACAGCTCCTGGGACTGTTGAGCGTTTTCGTCTATACTATGAGCTTCTCAACGAAAAAAACGCCGTAATTAACCTTACCGCCATAAACGGAGAAGAGCACACAGCGCGTCTGCATTTTATGGACAGCCTGTCCCCCCTGCTGCTGTTCGGAATGGATGGCCAGTCAGTGATAGATGTCGGTACAGGGGCAGGTTTTCCGGGACTCCCTATGAAAATTGCCTGTCCAGGACTTCACCTTACATTACTCGACAGCCAGAATAAGCGCGTTGAGTTTTTAAGCGATGTCTGTCAGCAGCTTGGGCTGACCTCCGTCGAGTGCGTACACGCGCGAGCTGAGGACTGTGCCGAGCGGCGTGAGAGCTATGACTTTGCCGTTTCCCGCGCCGTGGCAAGGCTCAATGTCCTTTGTGAGCTGTGTCTTCCGTACGTCAGGATTGGCGGAGCCTTTCTCGCGCTCAAGGGTCCCGCTCTGCCGGAGGAGCTGGACGAGTCAAAAAAAGCCATTTCATTGCTGGGCGGCAAGCTTGAGCGCATATTTGATTACTCCATCCCCGGAGTGGAAGCGCGGCACAATATAGCGGTGATACGCAAGCTCTCCCCAACCCCTCCAAAATATCCACGACGCTTCGCACAGATAAAAAAGAGTCCACTGTGACACAGCTCTGCTTAAATATGTCTCAGAGCTGGAGCAAAATCCATTAAGAAAGCTTTGGCATTAAAAATGCCAAAGCTTTCTTAATATTGATTTGAGTTAGCCGATAGCAGTCAGACCACCGTCGGGATAAAGTATGTTGCCGGTCATGAAGTCGGAAGCGGGGGCGGCAAGGAACAGAGCGGTTCCCACACAGTCCTCGGGATCAGACATACGGCGCATCGGCAGACCGGCGCCCTGCTGCTTGAGGTACTCCTCAACAGTGATGCCGGCTTCGCTGGCGCGCATCTCGAAAATCTTGGTCATCATGGGAGTTTTCATGATGTTGGGACCAAAGGCATTTACAGTAATACCAAAGGGACCGAACTCAGATGCCAGCTGCTTGGTCAGCATGTCCACAGCACCCTTGGCGGCGCAGTAAGCGGCGTTTCCGGGTCCCTTAGTGGCAATCTTGCCGCGTACGGAGGTAACGTTGACTATCTTGCCGTAGCCGTGCTCCTTCATGTACTTACCGAAATGCTTGCAAGTCATGAGAATGGAGGCAACGTCGTCATGCATGACGAGATCAAACATATCCATCGGGAACTCAAGAGCCGGGAACTTTTTGTTCACGCCCTGGGAATTGACCAGAATATCGATGTGGCCGTAGTCTGCGTTGGCCTTCTCGGCAGCGGCGGCAACCTGCTCCTCGACGCCGGCGTCCATTACATAGTACTTAAACTCCTTACCAGTGGCAGCCTTGAGCTCATCGCAGGCAGCCTGCAGCTTGGACTCAGTACGTGAAGCGATAGCCACATTGGCTCCCGCCTCGGCAAAAGCCTGAGCAACGAGCTTGCCCAGTCCGCCGGCGCCACCTACAATCAAGGCATTTTTACCAGTAAGGTCAAAAAGATTAGCCATTTTAACATATCTCCTTCTAAAAAGTTTTGCTTTATTTTGGATAATTATATTTTAGTGCAGATATATCAGAAAGTCAATAGTTTCTGATAAACATGCCGTTTAAAATGTCTTATCGGCTTATAAGCACCGCTCTTACAGGAGCCCCGTCGCAACCGGCATATTTTATTGGGAAAGCAAAAATCAGGTAATCACCATCCTCCACTCCGTCAAGCACCGCGTTTTCCACCACGGCCGTACCGGCGCGGAAAAGTGTTGTGTGTATGCTCGCTTCATTATCCTGCGGACCTACACTCAGCGCGTCAGTTACTACAAGCTTTACGCGGCACGAGGCAATGTACTCCGCCGCTTCCTCACACAGGAAGGCCTGTCCTCCCCCGTGCAGTGCCAGACGCTCCGCCCCGTCTATACGGCCACGGATATCGTCAAGGGTTATCAGCCCGTCCGCCGGAACGCTTATTACGCGGCAGGGACCGCAGTAGTTTTCCAGCGGCATCTCGTCGATTGACAAATCATTTTCCGCCGGATAGTGATTAAACGCATCCGCATGTGTTCCCGTATGGCTCTCCGCAGTTATCAGGCAGCTGTTGTACTCGTCCCCCTCAGCTACCTGCCGAAGCTTTACTATTTCCGGTTCCGGAGCGCTGGGGTAGACCGGCGCATCCTGCACCGTGCGCGTAATGTCCATTATTTTCATTGAGTATCCTCCGTATACATGTTTCCGGCCCTGTTAAAAAGCCACCCCTGATTTGAGGCGGCTTTTTAACAGGGTGTATCAGACCGCGCCGCATATACATGGCTTTACACATATCGCGGCACGGGCTTCCCTTTAATATCTCTTTCTGCGCGAACCCTTGCGCTGCTGCTCATACAATCTGCTGCCTGAAATCTTGCTGTCCGACTCCTGCATAAACTGCTTGAGCTTGTTCTCAAAGCTAAGGTCGGAGGTTTTGGGGGCAACCTGCCCCTCCCTGGTGAAAGCGCGGGCATATCTGCTCCTGTTCTGGGGCGGCTCCTCACTTTTCTGTACACGCCGGTCGTGTAACGGGGGGCGATGCTCCCGTTCCTGCGGCTCCGCCGTGTTTCTTATGGAGAGATTGACCTTCCCCTCCGGCGTGACGCTCAGCACCTTTACCTTTACTGTCTGTCCGTCAGACAAGTGATCATGAATATCATTTACATACGTATTCGCCACCTCAGAGATATGTACCATGCCGCTTTTCCCCTCCGGCAGCGCTATAAAGGCCCCGAACTTAGTAATGCCCGTTACC
>CATJWG010000245.1 GCA_949744165.1 uncultured Eubacteriales bacterium
GTTCAGTGAATGTCGCATCGCTGGGCCGAATTTCTTTTTTCGTGAAATGGCTCCGACGAAAAATAAATGCCGCTCCGTAGGGCGGCATTTATTTTTTGTCTATCAGTCCATAAGCTCGCGGGCGTAGTCGCTGCTGGTGAGGATATCGGAAAATTCGGTGAGAATATTTTCCATGCTCGGTATGGAAGCGGAAGTATGCTGGGCGAAGGTGCTGCCGTCAAGCGGCAGAAGCACGCGTACGGAGGTGCCTATTCCCTCGCGGCTTTCTATTATTATCGAACCGCCGTGCATTTCCGCTATGCTGCGGCAGATTCCAAGACCGAGCCCTCCGCTGGGATGTCGGGTTAGGGAGGAGCCAAGCGACATTTTATAGCCGGTGAACACATTTTTCAATATCTGTGGAGGTATGCCGCTTCCGGTGTCGTCCACCGATATTACGGCTTTGCCGGAGCCAGATTTCAGGCCTAGGGTTATTTGACCGTCCGGAGGAGTGTGCTTGCCGCTGTTTGCAAGAAGGTTGAGCACCATTCGCTCAATGAGGTCGGGGTCAACGTTGGCAATCAGTTCTCCCCTGTCCGTGGAAAAGTTAATGTGTACTTTGTCCTTGAGCATCAGCTCCGAAGTGGACACCAGCTCCGAGCAAAGCTGCGCCAGATCTGTGCTGCGCGGGAGAAAGGCCGCCGTTCCGGCGTCAAATGCCAGGGTGGTGCTCATGTTTCCGATAAGATGCTTGAGCATATAGTAGTTGTGATAAACTATAGAGGTATACCGGCGGCTTTCCACGTCTTTTTTCTCCAGGCGCTCGGATATGAGATCCATGGCAAAGCCGATATTGCACAGTGCCGACATCATAGACGCGACAAGGCCGTCGGAAAGGAAGTCGGTTTTTGTGCACATCGGGCTTTCCGGCTGAAAGGCCAGCACAAGTGAGCCGCGCCAGTGTACGGCCGAGACAGTGCACGGCTGGCCGAGTATGTCCGCGCATGAGATAAAGCTGTTCTCTTGTGCGCTGAGCAGATGAGCGGGCAAATGCTTTGAGGCGGACTCTCCGCTGAAATCGCTTCCAAACAGCTCAGCGGCCGAGCTGTTGGCGAACAGGACGCGGCCGTCCTTTACGCACAGCACCGCGTCGCGGCTGTATTGAAATAAGTTTTGCAATTCATTTTCCATGCCTATAAAAACCCTCCGAAAGCCTGACACCCGTCATTATATGCGCCGCGGCAGATTATATTACGCCGCCTCGTGCTATGACTGCTTACACAATAACAGATTTCGACAAAAAAGTACAATGTTTTTTCAAATATTTTGAAATACGGTTCAGCTAATTTTTGCAAAATACAGAGCGGCTACAGTCAATTAAGCAGTTGCCCGCGGCGGGAGGAAGTGCTATAATTTGGATAATACTGAGGTGAGAGGAAGTTGAACATGGCTTTTGACTTTAAGAAGGAATACAGGGAATTTTACATGCCGAAGAACGCTCCGGAGATAATAAGGGTGCCGCCGATGCGCTTCCTGGCCGTGCGCGGCAGCGGGGACCCGAATGAGGAGGGAGGCAGCTACAAGCAGGCGATAGCCGTGCTGTACGCGCTGGCCTTCACGCTGCGCATGAGCTATAAGGGAGGACGCAAAATCGAGGGCTTTTTTGAATACGTCGTGCCGCCCCTGGAGGGCTTCTGGTCGCAGAGCGGCGTGCGTGAGATAGACCTTCGGGACAAGAGCTCATTTAACTGGATTTCTGTGATACGCCTGCCGGACTTTATCACGCTCGCGGATTTCGACTGGGCCGTGGCTGAGGCGGGAGAGAAGAAGCGGCTCGACTGCTCAAGCGCCGAGCTGCTTGAGCTGGAGGAGGGACTGTGCGTACAGATGATGCACGTTGGACCCTATGACAACGAGCCGGCTTCTTTGGAGCTTATGGATAAATTTATAGCAGAGCGCGGCTATGAGAACGATTTTACGGAAAAGCGCCTGCACCACGAGATATACCTTTCCGACCCGCGCCGATGCGCTCCTGAAAGAATGAAAACAGTGCTGCGCCACCCGATAAAGCCGACAGACTGAAAAACTGACTCCCACGCTCAATAGCTCGGGAGTCAGTTTTTGCGAATTGGGCCCTTGTTTATGGCTGAGCGCGGTTGTATAATGGAAAAAACTATCGCGCGGTGATTGGTATGAAAAAAAGAGGACTGACTACAACAAGGATAATTATGCTCGGTTTTCTTGCTGCGATTGCGGCGGGGACTGCGTGCCTGATGCTGCCGGTGAGCCTGCGTTGGGGAAAGAGCATCGAATTTATCGATGCGCTGTTTCTGTCTGTATCGAGTGTGTGCGTGACAGGGCTTTCCACGGTGAATGTTGGACAGACCTTTTCAGGCTTTGGGCAGCTTGTGCTTCTGCTGCTGATTCAATTCGGGGGGCTGGGCATAGTAACGTTCACGACAATGGTGCTGTGCCTGTTCCGGCGCAGAATAACGCTGACGGACCGGATGCTCATACAGAGCTCATACAACCTCGATACGCTTTCTGGACTGGTGCGCCTGACAATACGGATTGTGAAGGTTAGCGCGTGCATAGAGGTGCTGGGGGCCCTGAGCTACAGTCTGGTGTTTGTGCCTGAGTACGGTGCTGTTGGGCTGTGGTACGGCATTTTCCACTCAGTGTCCGCCTTCTGCAACGCGGGTATTGACCTGTTGGGAGGAAACAGCTTCTGCGCGTATGCGGACAATGTGATTATAAACTTTACGACGACGCTTCTCGTCGTACTCGGCGGCTTGGGCTTTCCGGTTTACTGGGAGCTTGCGCGGTGTGCGCGGGCGCGCGTTAAGGGGAACGGCGGACCGGTGCGCAGGATGAGCCTGCACGCGCGGCTTGTGCTGATTGTGACGGCGGCGCTGCTTGTCCTCGGAGTGGCGCTGACGCTGTTGCTGGAGTACGACAATCCGGCCACGCTTGGGCCGATGAGTGTGCCGGACAAGCTGATGGCGGCGCTTTTCCAGTCTATGACGCTGCGCACGGCGGGCTTTGCCTGCCTGCCGCAGGAGAATTTTACCGGTGCGTCGTCGATGGCGTACCTTGTGCTCATGTTCATCGGCGGCTCGCCGGGCGGTACTGCCGGCGGAGTGAAAACGGTGACGGTTGTGGTGCTGCTGGCGTCCATGCTGTCAAACATACGCGGCAGAGCGGATGTGAGCATACTGCACCGGAGCATAAGCGATGAGACGGTGCGCCGCTGCGTGGCAATAATTGCCTTCAGCTTCACGGTGCTGCTCGTGCTGACCACGGCGCTGCTGGCCGTGGAGCGTGGCGGATTTCTTGATACGCTTTACGAGATGACCTCAGCGATTGCAACAGTGGGCCTGTCCCGCGGGCTGACAGGAAGCCTGAGCTGCGCGGGCAAGCTTATAGTCTCGCTGGCGATGTATTTAGGCAGAATAGGTCCGATAACTTTGGCTCTGGCCTTCAACGGAAGCCGTCCGGCGCAGAAAACCGCCTGGGCTGAGAGCAGAATTATTATCGGATAGGGGGAGCGGAGTATGAAAAGACGTGCTGTTAAGGAATACATAGTGATAGGGCTTGGCCGCTTCGGAAGCAGCGTTGCCATGCAGCTTGAGGCCAACGGCTGCCGCGTGCTGGCGGTGGACCGGAACGAAAACAAGGTACGGCAGATAGCCGAGCACGTGACGCTGGCGATGCGTGTTGACGTGTCGGATGAGGACGCGCTGTCCGAGCTCGGCGGCAGAAATTTTGACGGGGCCATTATTGCCATTGGGCACAGCCTGGAGGCCTCGGTGCTCGCGTCAATCTGGGCGCGCGAGCAGAACATAGGCCAGGTCATTGCAAAGGCCTATGACGAGACACACGGCAAGATTTTGGCAAAGCTGGGCGTGGACAGCGTGGTGTATCCGGAGGTTGAGATGGGGGTGCATCTGGCCAACAATTTGGCTTTCAACAACCTGTTTGACGCGATTGAGCTCACGGCAGAGTATTCCATAGCGGACATAGACGTGCCTGAGAGCTGGGAGGGAAAAAGCCTTCGCGAGCTGAGACTGCGAGAGAGGTACGGCGTAAACGTCGTGGGCGTAAAGCACAACGGTGAACTTCAGATAAGTCCCCCCGCAGACGAGCCCGCGCGCAGGGGATCCGTATTTGTACTGCTGGGGAAGAACAGCACCCTTGAAAAAATAGCAAACGAGGCAAGCGGGGTAAAAGCCCGCTGACAACGAAAAACGCGGCCACTGGCCGTGCTTTTTCGCCGAGCTTTCTCTAAAAAGCGGCTTTGCCGCTTTTTAGAGAAAGCCCCATTAGGCGCGCTCGCTGGAACTCACACATGCTGTGAGAAAACGATTAAATTCCGACTCGCCGCTGACGGGGCAAGGCTCTGCGGTGCTTTTTACGCCGTAGGAAGCACGAGCTTTGAGGTGGTCTCGCCGTTGCTTTGACTTAAAGGCCCGCAGCCCTTGCCGTCTGAGGTTCGTACTCCAATCATGAAGCCGTCAAGCTGAGTGGAGTGTACATCCGCTCCTATCACGCTGCCGGAGAGCACGTAAAGCTGGGCAACAACGTCATCGCCGTAGTTGAGCACGGTGTATGTATACAGCTCTACCTCAAGCCCGCAGTAGTCGGACAGGTCGAAGCCCTGCTGCTTTTGAAGCTGGTTATAGCTTTCAAACACGTCGGAGAAGCTGCGCGGGATGAGCACCTCGCTCTCGGATACGGCGGGGGAGGCAACCTCCCAGCCATACTGGCGCAGATAGGCCACGCGGCTTTTCTCGTTCTTTACGGTGTATACCGGCTCCGGAGCGCCGTCAACGGAGGCGTGGTGCGCGCTGGCGAGCAGAATTATGCCCACGAGCACGAGCGCAATCATTACCACGATGAATACGGCGGTTTTTCTGTTGAATTTGAATGTGAGCATGAACATTTTAATCACTCCCTTGCAACAAGGCTATTCAAAAAGAGGACAGCTTATGATAAAATATCGAACAGGCGTAAAAGGGAGGCGTTTCAATGACGGAGAGACTCGATAAGCTTATAGCGGACAGCGGCACTGCCTCGCGCAGTCAGGCGAAAAGCCTTGTGCGTCAGGGGAGGGTGACTGTAAACGGCGTGCAGGCGGCTGCGTGCGATGTGAGGCTAAACCCCGACTTGGACGTGATATGCGTAGACGGATGTATGCTCAACTGCTCAAAATACAGATATTTTATGCTTCACAAGCCCTGCGGCGTGCTCTCGGCTACTGAAGACCGCGCTCAGAAAACCGTACTGGACCTGTTGCCGGAAAATCTGCGTAGACTGCGCCTGTTTCCGGTTGGACGCTTGGACAAGGACACCAGCGGCCTGTTAATTTTGACGAATAACGGACAGTACGCGCACAATATTATTTCTCCTGCGAGGCATGTGCCGAAGCGCTATATTGCCGGCCTTGACTCGCGTCCCGACGCGGACGTGGCAGAAGTGTTCAGGCGTGGAATAGTACTTGCCGACGGGCTTGAGTGTCTGCCCGCGCGGCTTGAGATACTCGGCGGCAGCAGCGCTGCCGTCACGGTTTACGAAGGAAAATATCACCAGGTCAGGCGTATGTTTGCCGCTGCCGGACTTCATGTGCTGACGCTCCACAGGCTGTCCATCGGCCCTCTGGAGCTTGATAGCGCCCTTGAGCCGGGGCAGTTTCGGGAGATGAATCAGGAGGAGGCTCAGCTCGTGTTTAAGTGACGGGAAATGAGGTCTTTAGCGTTTATGTACAATTTACTTGCTGGATATTGCAGCTTTTCCACCAAAAAGTTTGTTGCCGTTGCAGTTGCGCAGGCTGTGGGATTTAAAACTGTTATGGAAAATGACGGAAGTACCTACCACAATTTATCTGCTTTTTCTCGGAAAATATGCCGTAAATCATCTATATAGTGTGCAAAAGGGTATAATTTAGACGGTAAAATTTTGTTGAAATAATGAGTAAAATAAAAATTATACAAAAAACATTAAGTTTTCTATTGAAAAATGCACAGAAATAATGTACTATGTAAAAGTACAAAGTATAGATACCTTGACGAAAATCAGGGTTTTAAGGCTTTTATGATGCAAA
>CATJWG010000246.1 GCA_949744165.1 uncultured Eubacteriales bacterium
CAGCATACGCTTGGTGCCCTCGCGGCAGGGGACGCATTTGCCGCAGCTCTCGCGCTGAGTGAAGCTCATGAAGAAGCGGGCAACCTCTACCATACAGGTGTCCTCGTCCATGACCACAAGTCCTCCGGAGCCAATCATGGCGCCTATCTTGGTCAGAGAGTCGAAGTCCATTCGGCTGTCAAGCTGTTCGGCGGTCAGACAGCCGCCGGATGGGCCGCCTATCTGCACGGCCTTGAATTTTTTGTCGCCCTGGCAGCCGCCGCCGATATCGAAGATGACCTCGCGAAGCGTGATACCCATGGGGACCTCAATAAGTCCTGTGTGTCTGACGTTACCGGTCAGGGCGAAGGCCTTGGTACCGGGGCTCTCCGGAGTGCCGATAGAGCGATACCAGTCTGCACCGTTTTTGATGATAAGCGGCACGTTGGCGAAGGTCTCGACATTGTTCAGGACGGTGGGCTTTTCCCACAGTCCCTGCTCCACGGTGCGCGGCGGCTTTACGCGCGGCATACCGCGCTTGCCCTCAATGGAGGCGGTAAGGGCTGAGCCCTCGCCGCAGACAAAGGCGCCTGCGCCGCGATTTATATGAAGATGAAAGGAAAAGCCTGTTCCGAGGATGTTGTCTCCGAGCAGCCCTAACTCCTGAGCCTGCTGTATGGCGATTTTCAGGCGGCGGATTGCCAGCGGGTACTCCGCGCGGACATATATGTAGCCCTCCTGCGCCTGTACGGCGTAGGCCGCAATCATCATACCTTCAATCATCCTGTGCGGGTCGCCCTCCATGACGCTGCGGTCCATGAACGCGCCGGGGTCGCCCTCGTCGCCGTTGCAGACGACATAGCGCTCTTTCTCCTGTTGAGAAGCGACCTGACGCCATTTCTTTCCAGTGGGGAAACCTGCGCCGCCACGGCCGCGCAGACGGGAGTGGTCTATCGTGTCTATAACCGTCTCGGGAGGCATCTCAAAAAGGACCTCTTCCAGCGACTCATAGGCTCCTACAGCAAGGGCGTCTTCGATATTTTCCGCGGCGATATGACCGCAGTTTTGCAGCACAAGGCGGGTCTGCTTGGCATAGAAGGGGATGTCCTCCTGTGCGCGGTAAACGGTTTCGCCCTCATGGTACATCAGCCGCTCGACAGGGCGGCCGCACAGAATAGTCTCCTGGAAAATTTCATCGCAGTCTTCTAATTGTACCTTCAGATAAAGATAATTATAAGGCTCAATGCGCACAAGCGGGCCCATTTCACAGAAGCCGTGGCAGCCGCTGTGTTTGACGCCGATATGGGCAATCTCTTCACCTATTTTGACTTCGACGTTTTTGCGGTCCTTTGCCAGTTCGGCGAAGCGCTGATAGAGCTTGTCGGAGCCGCCGGCGAGACAGCCGGTGCCGCCGCACACGAGTATGCGGATGGACTCGGCATTGTGCTTATCCCTGCACTGCTGGCGCAGGAGCTGTAGCTGAGTTCTGTTTTCAAGCTTCATTTCGTCTCACCTCGCAGTTCGTTAACAAGTGCCACGGCCTTGTCGGGATCCATCTGGGGATAGACCACGTCGTTTACCGTCACGGCGGGGGCCAGACCGCAGGCACCAAGGCAGGAGACTGTCTCTACAGTGAACAGGGCGTCGTCCGTAGTCTGTTTTTTCCGGTTCAGCCCCAGCTCCTTGTACAGCGCCTCCAAAACGGGCGCGGATTTGCGCACATGGCAGGCGGTTCCGTCGCACACGCGGATGACGTACTTGCCCTTGGCCTCAAATGAGAAATTGACGTAAAAGCTGGCGACGCTGTAAGCCTTGGCCTCGGAAATGCCGAGCTTTTTCGCTATATAGTCGAGCAGTTCCGGAGGGACATAGCTATATTCCTCTTGTATATCCTGAATAATGGGTATAAGAAAACGCTCCTCGGGGCGGTATTCGCTTATAATGGAATCCGCTTTCTCGTAAAATGCGGGGTCCAACATGGCATTGCCTCCTTCAGCCTGTAAATTTCGCAGGGTTTGTTTTTAATATACACCATGTCGGGCTTTTTTTCAACTTTAATGTGAAAAAATAAACTAAGAAGTCTTAACTATCATGTACAGGGAGACAAAAAATACTTGTATAACGGATGTGTCAGGTGTAAACTATAGCCGCGTCGGAGGCAGATTTCCGGCGCGGTGAACAACCAAAATCAGGAGGAAATTTTAAAATGGGACTGTTTTCAAAAAAGCCGAAGGAGCTGGAATACGACGCTGAGGAATGCCGGAGTAAAAAGGCGCGTATGCGTGATATGTTCAACGAGGCTGTCTCCGACGGCGACAGCTATGAGCTTATCCACGCCACGCAGACAAGCACGAAATTCGAGCACGGCTTTGTTTTTGATACAAACACCACAACATTCTACCACTACATAGTCGGATACCGAAAAAGTGACTGGAAGGTAGTTATGGTTCAGATAGACCGTGAGCTGACGGCGCACAGCGACGCTTTGTATATTGAAATGGATAAGGTCGTCGAGGCTCACTACAACCCGAAGTATTTTCAGGTGTGCCTGACCTATGTAAAGGGATATCCATCCTATGGCGAAATTCTCAATATCGGCGACACAGGCAGCGAAACCGTTGCCGGAATACCCAACACTGTGCAGCCGGAGGAGCGTGAGGCGTTTCTTGACTTCATTGAAAGCTTAAGAGGCAGACTTGAGCAGCAGGGATATAAGCAGGAGAAATGGAAAAGATAAATGCAAAAATGAGAGGTCCAAAACGACCTCTCATTTTTGCATTTATGACTTGGTCAGCATCAGGTCGGGTGTGAGCTCAGCCCAGTGGTCTATGCGGCGCTGAAGCTCATCCTGGTCGTCAGGACGCATGGAAATGGGCACCCATGGCATCTCGGACAGAGCGAGGGTTATCTCGTCTATCTTTTGGAAGGGAATTGTGATGACCTCCATGCCGTCGGGGAAGGGCTTGCGCACCTTCTGGCCGTGGTGCGTACCGACGAGAGTGTGATTGATTTTTCCGCTTATGTAGGGGTAGACAAATTCCCAGGAGCAGCCCATAACGTGAGTATCCTTGCTTTCCCACAGGTCGCCGGAGATGTAGCTGTTGGCGCGCATGAGTATGTCTGTCTGGCGCACGTCGGCTACGGCGATTATCAGGTCGGGGTCAAAGTCACAGAGAGCGACAGGAGCGAAGGTGGCGTAATTTGCCGCGCCGCGGTTGAAGCGGGGGTTGGTGTAGTACAGGCGGGAGTTGGCCGCGGGGGTGCGGAACACCTCAAAGTCATAGCCGGCACGGCCGCTGCTTTCAAAGGTTGGCATATCAACCATACCGAGCACCATCTTGCCGACGCAGTCGTCGTCGTCCGCGGTGACATAGAACTTGCGGTTTGAGTCCTGAGCCTCCTTGACGAAGGAGCAGAAAGCCATCTGCTTGCCGACGGGCTCAACGCCTTCGGGCTTGTCAAAGGAAAATTTGATAGCTACGGGAGCAAACTTGAAATCAAGCTTGGCGAACATTTCTTTGGCCAAATTGCTGAGCATATGCGTACCTCCTCGAGTGTTATTTAGTTAATTGTATGGCAAGCAATGTGATACTGTCAATACAAAGTAATTTGTAAGCGCTCAAGAAAATTTGTGAAAAAGGGGACGGATAAGCAAAACACGCCTGCCAAGAAGAAGCGGCAGGCGTGTTTTTATTGCAGCTTAGCTGTTGTCCTGGTTTTCCCGTTCCTTTTCAATCTCGTCGATAAGCTGTTGGAGCTCTTCGTCGGTCAGGTCAGTAGAGGTTGCGGGAGTAGAATCCTTTTTGTCGCAGGCACACAGGCTCAAAAGCATGACTGCCGTGATTAACAGAAGCGAGATTTTTTTCATAGTTTAAGTTTCCTTTGCGTTTTTGAGGGTTTTATATTTATATTATCCCTCAATTTTTTCTTTTTTTCAAGCCCAAGTTAAAAAAAGAAAGAAATTTTAAGAAAAATAAGGCCACGCCTTTAAGAGTCTGTAAACGATTTTGCTGCTTACAGATTTTTAAGACATTGACGCTAATTATGAACAATATGTCAAATTACAGCCACGGTGCTTGACAAATGGTCATGATAGTGGTAAATTAGCACTCGTAGGGTAAGAGTGCCAGCAAACTGATAATTTGACTGCCAATGGGAAAACTGTCAGCGGGAGAACGCCGCGCGCCAGGACCGGCGGTACATATACTCAGCTTGGGAGGGGAACTCATTGGAATTAAGCGAGAGGAAGAAAAAAATTCTCGCCGCGGTTGTTGACGAGTACATCGCCACAGCCGAGCCGGTAGGCTCAAAGCACATTGCCGAGAAATCCGGGCTTGAGGTCAGTTCGGCAACAATAAGAAACGAGTTGGCTGAGCTGACGACTATGGGTTATCTCCAGCAGCCGCACACGAGCGCGGGACGGGTTCCCACCGCGCAGGGCTACAGAATATATGTAAACGAACTCATGCAGCTGCAAAAGCTCTCCGAGGAGGAGACGCAGGAGATAAACCGGACTCTGGACGACAGGCTCCGTCAGCTTGACCGCCTGGTGAGCGACGTGGGCAAGCTGGCCGCGGAAATGACAAATTATCCTGCTCTGGCAATGACGGCGAAGGCACCATCCACGGTCAAGCGTTTTGACCTCATTTATGTTGACTCAAACACATTTATTATAGTGGCGATGCTCAGCGACAACGCGGTGAAAAATAAGCTTGTGCATTTGCCCTTTTCGGTGGAACAGAGCATGGTGCAGAAGCTCTCGACTGTTTTTAACGCCTCGTTTACGGGTATAACAGAGGAGCAGATAAGCCCGCTTCTGATATCTTCAGCCGAGCGCTCCATGGGCGACACAATGGGTCTGACGGCGGTTATTGCTGCGTTTGCTATAGAGATACTTTCAGAGGAGAAAGCGGCTCAGGCGACGCTCTCAGGCGGTGCGAAGCTTTTACAGCTTCCAGAGTTCCGCGACCCCGACAAGGCGCACAAGGTGATGAATTATCTTTCAGACGCCGAGCACCTGTACAACCTGCCGGGTATGGATTTCGGCGACGATTTGAAGGTACTCATCGGGCCGGAAAACATAGCTGAGGAGCTCAAGGACTCCAGCGTGATACTGGCTAAGTACAATGCCGGCGACGGGATGCAGGGTATCATCGGTGTGGTGGGGCCCACGAGAATGGACTACTCCACGGTTGCGGCAAAGCTCAGCTACATTGCAGACGGACTGAGCAAGGTGCTTTCAGGCAGTGGCGGAGACAAGGCGCTGCCGGGCTTCGGTAAGCTTATGATAAAGGATACCAACGAATAATCGCATTTGCCTTGTGGGTGCGATTTGAAATCGGAAAGGACAGATTAAATGGCTAAGAACAAGAAGGAACCGCTGCCCGAAGAGCAGGAGAAGGAGCAGTCCGCGGCGGAGCAGACTGCCTCAGAGGATACCGCTGCCGAGCCGGAAACGGAACAGGCTGAGGAAAAAACACCGGCATCAGCCAAGGATGAAGTGGCCGACGAGCACGACCGCTTTCTGCGCCTCATCGCGGAGTATGACAACTTCCGCAAGCGCAGCGCCAAGGAGCGGGAGAACATTTATACCGATGTTCGCGTAGACACCGTGACAAAATTTCTGCCGGTGTACGACAATCTCCAGCGCGCGATGAATACGCAGACCTTGGACGAGGCCTATAAAAAGGGTGTGGAGATGACCTTCAACCAGCTAAAGCAGGTGATGACATCGCTGGGCGTAGAGGAAATTCCGGCCGAGGGGGAGACCTTTGACCCCACGGTGCACAACGCCGTTATGCACGTAGAGGACGAAAGCTTTGGAGAAAACGTGATAATCGAGGAGTTCCAGAAGGGGTTTAAGCTTGGCGGGAAGGTGATTCGCTTCAGCATGGTAAAGGTCGCGAACTGACTGGATTTAAAAGCATATAAAAATATTATTATTTTCACATATTGGAGGAAAAAATCATGGGTAAAATTATTGGTATAGATCTTGGAACCACAAACTCCTGCGTGGCTGTCATGGAGGG
>CATJWG010000247.1 GCA_949744165.1 uncultured Eubacteriales bacterium
GCCCCTGCGCGCAAGCACCCGTCCGCGGCGCACGTCCTCGCCTGCGCGGGCTATGTCCGTGTCAGGCTTTACAGGCTCAAAAATTTTCACGAACTCGTCGTCAAACTCAGTCAGCTCGTACTTTATTATCGCGTCGGCCCCCTCGGGCACGGGCGCGCCAGTGAGTATCTTCGCCGCAGTTCCGGCGGTGATTTTCACCGACGGCGCGGTTCCGGCAGGCAACTCCTCAACAACGCGCAGCACCGCGGGAGCCTCCCTTGAAGCCGCCTCTGTGTCCTCGCCCCGGAAAGCGTAGCCGTCGTAGGGGCTGCGGTCAAAGGGCGGAACATCTGTCACCGCCGCCACATCCCTGGCCAAAACACGCCCCTGAGCCTGAAACAGCGGCACGAACTCGGTTGTCAGGCTCACATCCAGTTCCGCAAGCACGCGGAGGGCTTCCTCAAGATTTATTTTATTGATATTATCAGTCACCGCAAATCACTTCCCTGATTTTATTATATCAGCACGCACAAAATATATCAACAACAAAAGCGGTTGTCACAAAGCCGCTTTCGCCTTGTAACAGAGCCGCATTCGCCTGAAACAAAGTGAGGGCCGCCCCTTTGGGGCGGCCCTCAGTTTGTTTTTTCTCAGTCAACAACCTCGACCGAGACCTTGGTGCCCTTTCTCTGGGCGACGGCCTTCATAAGAATGCGGACTTCCTTTATTATCCGTCCCTGACGGCCGATGACCTTGCCCATGTCGCCGTCAGCCACACGCACCTCAAAAACGGTGTCGGCTCCGGCCTCGCGCTCGGTCACAGACACCTCGTCAGGATTATCGACAAGGTTCTGTATAATGTAGGTCAGCAGTTCTTTCATGTGGGTATAATCTCCTTATGCCTCCGCCTTCTTGAGCAGAGCCTTGACCGTGTCGGTGGGCTGTGCGCCGTTGCTTATCCAGTACTTGGCGCGCTCGAGGTCCACCTTGACCTCGGAGGGGCTCGCCAGGGGGGCGTAGGTGCCTATCTCCTCTATAAAGCGTCCGTCGCGGGCAAAGTGAGAGTCCGCCACGACAATGCGGTAGTAGGGGTTCTTCTTAGCGCCCATTCTGCGCAGTCTGATCTTGACCATGTATGTTCACCTCCATTTTGTTTTCTCTATATGCAAAACGCTCTCAGCGCCAGCAATAAATTAAAAACCGAAGCCGCCCATGCCCGGGAAGCCACCCATTTTCTGCATACGCTTCAATTTCTTGCCGCCCATGCCGTTTACCTGCTTTATCATCTTCTGCATGGCCTCAAACTGCTTGAGCAGCCGGTTGATATCCACGACTTGGGTACCGCTGCCGGCGGCTATGCGTTTTTTTCGGCTATTGCCAATTATATTCGGGTTCTCCCGCTCCCTGGGAGTCATTGACAGGATTATCGCCTCTGTGCGTGCCATGGCCTTCTCGTCCACCGCTGCACCCGACAGGGCCTTCGCGTCCATTCCCGGAACCATGGCGAGAATGTCCTGCATCGAGCCCATGCTCTTAAGCTGCACAAGCTGGTCGTAAAAGTCCGCGAGCGTGAATTTGTTCGCACGCAGCTTTTCCTCAAGCTCCTTCGCCTTTTTCTCGTCAAGACTCTGCTCGGCCTTTTCTATAAGCGTGAGCACGTCGCCCATGCCCAAAATACGGCTGGCCATGCGCTCGGGGTGGAACACCTCTATCTGGTCGAGCTTCTCGCCCGTGCCGGCAAACTTTATCGGCTTGCCCGTCGCCGCCTTTACCGACAGCGCCGCGCCGCCTCGGGCGTCTCCATCCAGCTTCGTGAGCATTATGCCGTCTATTCCCAGAGCCCCGTCAAAGGCCGTAGCTGCATTTACTGCGTCCTGACCGGTCATGGCGTCCACCACCAGCATTATCTCCGCCGGCTCGGTCGCGTCCTTTATATTGCGCAGCTCGTCCATGAGCTGCTCGTCTATATGCAGGCGGCCTGCGGTGTCCAGAAACACAAGATCATTGCCGTACTTCTTCGCGTGGGCTATGCCGGCTTTCGCAATCTCCACAGGGTTGCTCTGGCCCATCTGGAATACCGGCAGGTCGAGCTGAGCGCCAACGGTTTCAAGCTGCTTTATCGCCGCAGGACGATATACGTCACAGGCAACCAGCAGCGGTCGCTTGCCCTGTTTGCGCATATACGCGGCGAGCTTTGCTCCGTTGGTGGTCTTACCCGCGCCCTGAAGTCCTACGAGCATCACAACGCTCGGGCTTTTACTGCCTATATTGAGCTTTACGCTCTCGCTGCCCATGAGGGCGATAAGCTCCTCATTGACTATCTTTATCACCATCTGCGCCGGTGACAGGCTCTCCAGCACATCCGCCCCGACGCTGCGTTCCGTGACCTTTTTTACAAAGTCCTTGACTATCTTATAGCTGACATCGGCCTCCAAAAGCGCCATGCGCACCTCGCGCATAGCCTCTTTTACGTCATTTTCCGACAGGCGGCCCTTCCCACGCAGCTTTTTAAAGGCCGCGGAAAGCTTTTCCGAGAGTGATTCAAATGCCATTTTCGTGGCCCTCCTTACTCTGCGTCATTTCAATCCTCAAGCGCACTAAGCAGCTCGATTATACGTCGCTTTTCCGCGCTGTCCTCAAGCTTTTCCGCTTCGGCGGCAAGCTCTTCCACCGCCCTGCGGCGGCGCACGGCACGCGCGACAAAGCCGGTTTTCTCCTCCATATCCGTCATGGCCGCCTCGGCCCTACGGATTATGTCCCACACCGCCTGACGCGAGACGCCATTCTGCTCGGCTATCTCGTGCAGCGACAGGTCCTCATTATAGTGCAGGTCGTAATACTCCCGCTGCTTGCCGGTCAGCAGCTCGCCGTAAAAATCGAACAGCATCGTTCGCATAAGCGTCTCGTCCGTCACGGCAGTCACCTCCTAACACAAGCCTTTGAATTATAATACCCATTTCTTCAGCTGTCAAGTATTTTTCTTTAACAGAGGAAAAAGCTGTTCTTTTTCTGTTATACATGCTATACTGTCTGAAGATTGCAAAAGATTGGGGAAATACAAATGACATATGAGATGTGCGTGCCCTGCCTTCTGGGGCTGGAAAAGCCTATCGCGGACGAGCTTAAACGGCTGGATATGAAAAACGTAAAATCCGAGAACGGGCGTGTCGGCTTTTCCGGCAATGAGGCGGCGCTGGCACGTGCAAATATAAACCTGCGCTGCGGCGAGCGTGTGCTAATTGAGCTTGGCCGCTTTGACGCACTGACCTTTGACGAGCTGTTTGAGGGCACAAAGGCCCTGCCGTGGGAGAAGCTTATACCGCGCGACGGTGCCTTTCCCGTCAAAGGCTACAGCCTCAACTCAAAGCTGTTTTCCGTGTCCGACTGTCAGAAGATAATCAAAAAGGCGATAGCCGAACGCCTCAAGAGCGTTTACGGCCTTGAGTGGTTCCCCGAGACTGGACCGCTGTACCAGGTGCAGTTTTCGATAATGAAGGACCGCGCCAGCCTGTGCATCGACTCAACCGGCGCTGGATTGCACAAGCGCGGCTACCGTCCCGCGCACAACGCCGCGCCCCTAAAGGAGACCATGGCCGCGGCGATGGTCACGCTCTCGCGCTACCGCGGACGTGAGGATTTCTGCGACCCCTTCTGCGGCAGCGGCACTATACCGATTGAAGCCGCGCTTATTGCCAAAAACCGAGCCCCCGGCCTTCGCCGCCGCTTTTCGGCCATGGACTGGCATGGCTTCGGTCCCGAGATTTGGGAACGCGAACGTGAAGCGGCCGCGGCCCGCGAGTTTAATGGCGAATACCGCATTTTCGCCTCGGATATCGACCCCCACGCCATTGAGCTTGCACGAGAGAATGCCGCCCGGGCGGGCGTGCAGGATATAGTGCGCTTTGAGGTTGCGGAAGCGGCGCGGTTTGACAGGCGCACCGAGCGGGGCATAATCGTGACAAACCCTCCCTACGGCGAGCGCATAATGGAAAAGGCTCAGGCCGAACAGCTCTACTCCGCTTTCGGTGCGGCCTGGCGTAATACGGAGAACTGGAAACTGTATCTGCTGTCCTCCCACACTGAGTTTGAACGCACCTTCGGCAGGACCGCTGACAAAAAGCGGAAGCTTTATAACGGCATGATCAAGTGCGACCTTTTCATGTATTTGTAAAACACGCAGAAACCAACCGGAGGCAGAGATATGAAGCATCTGTTCATCGTAAATCCTGTAGCTGGAAGTACCGACAAAACAAGCTTTGTCCATGAAAAGGCCGCGGAGTGTTTTGCCGTACGGGAGGACAAATACGAGGTATACACCACCAAGGCTCCCATGGACGCGCGGGACGAGATAGTGCGCCAGGCACGGCTGGGCGAGACGCTTCGTGTTTATGCCTGCGGCGGCGACGGCACGCTCAACGAGTGCGTCTGCGGCGCGGTCGAGGCAGAAAACGTCCAGCTCACGGTTTTCCCCACGGGTACTGGCAACGATTTTATCAAGACGTTCGGCCCCGACAGCCACCGCTTTTTTGAGCTGCGTGAGCTCGTTGACGGCGATGTAAGGCCCATCGACCTCATACGCTGCAATGGACGTCCCTGCCTGAACATCTGTTCAGTGGGCATAGATGCGCGGATAGGCACTCAGGTACACAAATACAGCTCCCTGCCGCTGATAGGCGGAGCCACGGGCTATGTCGTCTCAACGCTCGTCAACCTCATAAAGGGCATAAAGCAGCATGTGCGAATTTCCTCCTGCGGGGGAACGGTTTACGACGGCGACCTGACGCTTGCCTGCGCCTGCAACGGGCGCTATTACGGCGGTGGCTTCAACCCCGTACCGGAAGCGCGGCCTGACGACGGTTTGATAGATTTCCTTATAATCCCCGGCGTGTCGCGGGCAAAATTTATCTGTCTTGTGGGTCAATATGCCAAGGGGAAATACGCGAGCTACCCTCAGCTTATCAGGCACGTCAAAGCCCAGCGCATGGAAATTGAAAGCGAAAGGGAGATTGTAATAAACGTTGACGGCGAGGCTATGTATGCAAAGAGGATAGACATAGGCATCCAGCCAGGCGCCGTTGCGTTCACATTCCCTTCACAAATGGCATTTTTTGTATCCCAAATTGAGGAAAATAAAGTTTAGCAGAGAAAAACAAAGATTTTTCGGCTGATTAGCAAATTAAATTAATATAATTATAAAAAACAGGACTATTCTGGTATATGTTCTCCGTTTTCGGCCTTGCGAAAAATATACAGTTAGACTATTATAATAAGTAGATTAGCCCTCCCCGACTTAGAGTGCTAGCAGATTGGCGGGACAGCCGCACTGGCGGCCCCGGGTAAGATATGTTAAAAAAAATTATCATACAGGAGGCAAAAATATGAAGCTCAAACCATTGGCAGACAGAGTAGTGCTCAAGCAGAACAAGCCTGAGGAGAAAACCCGAGGCGGTATAATCCTGGCCAGCTCCGCGCAGGAGAAGCCCGAGGTCTACGAGGTTTTAGTTGCCGGCCCCGGCGGTGTGGTTGACGGCAAGGAGATTGTCATGGAGGTCAAGGGCGGCGACAAGGTCATCGTCAATAAATATTCCGGCACAAACGTCAAAATTGACGGGGACGAGTTTGTTATTGTCCGTCAGTCCGATATACTTGCCGTTGTTGAGTGAAACAGCGAAATAAGCTGATTAATTGGAGGAAATAAAAAATGGCAAAACAGATTATCTTCGGCGAAGATGCCCGCAGGGCCCTGCAGAGCGGCGTTGACCAGCTCGCGGACACCGTTAAAATAACCATAGGCCCCAAGGGCCGCAACGTAGTTCTTGGCAAGAAGTTCGGCGCTCCCCTGATAACCAACGACGGCGTGACCATCGCCAAGGAGATTGAGCTGGCCGACCCGTTCGAGAACATGGGCGCCCAGATCGTCAA
>CATJWG010000248.1 GCA_949744165.1 uncultured Eubacteriales bacterium
ACCTATGGTAATGGTTTCAATGGTAAGTTCGCCATCAACGACCTCACTCTGTTCTGTGTCAACGGCCAATGCAGGAGAGGCACAGCACATTGTCAGAAGCATTGTAAGAAAAGCGGAAATTATTCGTTTCATGGTTATTCCTCCTGTTAAGAATTTTTTCTTATACGATTGTTAATTTGGCGCTCGAATCACCTACCACATCGGACTCCCCCCCTCCCACAATAACCGGCCACGCGGACGGACACGCTGCACATCCGCCCGCGTGCTTATTTATCCCTCTACTCTAATAAACGAATAAAAAACAAATTTGCAACACAAAAACGACATTTTGTAAAAATAAAAATTTACTTATCACCCCATTGCCCTGCTCACCTTCTCCATCACCAGCAAGACCATTGCCGCGGCCTCGCCGCAGAACAGCATTCTGCAAAAGGGCAGGGGCAGCGCGCCGGTGGAGCAGAGGACGAGGGACGCGGCAAGAAGCGCCGCGGCAAGTGCAAGGGATACGCGCCGGCTCCTTACGCGCTCGCTGTCATACAGCGGCTTATTTTTCGCCTCAACGGGCGCGTAAAGTAAAACCAGAACAAGAGCCGTCACGCTGACCGCGACGCAGAAAACGGCGGAAACGTAATCTGACAGCAGCGGCATTGTGAACAGCGCGGCGAAGTAGACAAATGCGTTGAACAGGATACATATCCAGTGCCTGCCCGCGTGATACCCTCCCGCGAACAGACGCATGGGGATAAAGGCTGCGAGGTAAGGGATGAAAATCAGCGGATGTCCAAGCACTATGGATATACAGACGATTGCCAGCAGGTTCAGAGCCGTGGATATCAGCAGCTCCAAACCGTAGCGGTAGGATTCGGCCTCATCTCCGCTTATGACGCCGCTTTCGGCCCACGCCTCGGAGATAGAAACGGATACGGACTCTATCATGGCCGGGCTGGGGTCACTCGCTCCTGCGGTAGCGGTCGAGGCTGCGCGGGACGTCCGGCTGGTAGGAGAAGTAGTAACAGGCTGAGTCCGCGGTGAGGATGGCAAGCGCCAGAGCGAGAGGCGCGGAGAACTTCATTACCTTGCTGAGAATGAAAGATATTTTTTTCATGGGTCAAAACCTCCTCTAAAATTTTGTTGTGCTCATACTAACAAAATGTCGAAAAATGCGCAATAACCTTGGCACCAACTGCAAAAATCGCGGCACAAACCGTTGAATATGCAGAAATACTATTGTATAATAATAGTTATAATATATTCATTTTTGCTGTCTGACTACATATAATTATCTCATACTAAAATGCAATGTGCAAATGATGTAGTGTGAGATGGTTATATGCCTATAAGGATTTCGACTGTTATACGGGAAAGCAGAAAAGCAAAGGGGCTTACTCAGGAGGCTTTGGCAGAATACATCGGCGTGAGCTCGGGGTATATCGGGCAGATTGAGCGCGGAGAAACCATGCCGTCCGCCGCGACTCTTTCCGTGCTCATAGAAGTGCTCGGTATAGACGCGAACAGGCTCTTTTATGAGGAGGACGATAAAATGTCGCTCTCAAATGAAATTTCAATCCGCGCGTCAAGGCTGTCAAAGGAAAATCAGCAGATTGTACTCGGACTTATCAATGTGATTGAACAGACATACAGAAAAGGGATAAAGAATGAAAATAGCCATTTGCGATGATGAAGCGGAAGATTTGAAGCTGCTGGAGGGCTACTGCGCAGACTATGACGCGGGCCTGCCGGTGTCTCTGTTTTCCAGCGGTGAGGCGCTGATAGAGGCGTTCAGGGAGGACTTTTACGATCTGGTATTTCTCGACATTGAGCTCGGAAAGCTCAGCGGGCTTGATACGGGAACAATTCTGAGAGGGATGCCGGACAAGCCCATAATAATTTTCACTACGCACAGCCTCAACTACGCTGTGCGCGGTTACGGCATCGCCATGCGGTATCTGCCGAAGCCTATTTCGTATGATACTTTTTCCGCCGTCATGCGCGAGGCTTTGGGCTACATTACACCAAGCAAAATAAGCATCTGCGTCAATGGAGCACAGATGCTTATTTCCGTAAACGACATAATTTATTTTGAAGTGCTCAGGCATCAGCTAATGGTTCACCTGAGGGACCGCGAGGCTGTGGGTATGCGCGGCACACTTACCGAGGTTATGGGAGAGATCCCGGGCAGGCAGTTTGTTCAGCCTCATAAGAGCTATTACATAAACATGGAGTACATTGACCGATTGACGAGGCAGGACGTAATAATGACCAACGGGGACGTAATTCCAGTTGGCCGCAGCAAAAAGGATGAATTTCAGGCCAGACTCCGCGAATATGTGAAGGGGAGCCGAAAAAATGAATATCTGGATTGAGCTTGCCACCGTTGCTGTAGAGGTTTTTCTCCCCTGGTATTTCTTCTCGGGCATGTTGGGCTCGGCAAGCGGTAAACGGAGCGTAAAAATTGCCGTCGGTATTGCGTATTTTGCCGCGCTAACGGCTCTATCCCTGTTTGCAAACGCTTCATTGGCCCGTGGTCTGATAGTTATGTGCATTACATACATTGCCGCAAAACTCTATTTCGGAGCCCGATGGGTTGAACTGGTTTATCCCACTGTGCTGTTTTTCCTGTTTGCGGTTGTTACGGATATACTAAGCGGGACCATATTGCAGGCCGGAGGTATTCCAACAGCCGAAATTATGGGAACGGGTGTGGGCAGGCTGATATATAATTCTTGCAGTAAGCTGCTTCATCTTATGTGCCTGTATATCTGTCTTAGCGTGTCAAAATATCGTGATGACAGCAGTATTATCGTCAAGGCTCTGCCGCTGCTGCTGTGTCAGCTCTTGAGCATATATATTTACCATCAGAATTTCATATCCGTTTTATCAGGCGGACATGGCACAGAGAGCTTCGAGGTTCTGGCGCTGCTTTATATAAACATCGTGATTTGTATATATTTTGAAATGCTCAACCATATCCACAAAAAGCAAAAGGAAGCCGAGCTGGAAATGCAGCAGCTTGAGGTCCGCCGCAGTCACTATACTGATGTAATAGAGCGGCAGGAGGAGACACGCAGTTTGTGGCATGACATCAAAAAATATATGATGCTGATGGAGGCTCTTGTAAGCAGCGAGGACAAGGCGGAGGCGAGAGGGTATTTTGACGATATCAGCGCCAACTTTGCGGGTATAGCGAACGCAGTAGACACGGGCAACACACTGGTTGACAGCATACTGACTTACGGAATGAAAAGAGCAGGCGAATATGACGTTGAAATAAGGCCGGAGCTCTGGGTAGACAATAATTTCGCGTTCCCATCGGCCGACCTGTTTGTGATTATGGGCAATACCATAGATAATGCCATAGAAGCCTGCTGTCAGTTTGAGAATAAATCCATGCGCATTGTCTCAGTAATCCTGAATCAGAAAAACCATTTTTTGCTGCATGAAATATCCAATCCTTACACTGATGCAAAAGTGCGTAAGCCGGGCAAGATACACGGCTATGGTCTGAAAAACGTAAAATCCTGTGTTGAACGCTGCGGCGGCACAATGGAAATTGCCAGAGATAACGGGGTATTCTCAGTGGCAATTAGTCTTAATCTTGACGAAGTAGCGGCTAAAATTCAGCGGGCATAAAATTGTAAGAGCTAAAATATCAGGGGGCATCAGCTGCCCCCTGATATTCCCCTGCATAAATCCGTCTCGCATGTGGGTCTGTTGACAAAGTGTCCCCTGAAGCTGCCGAAATATGGTATATTTAATAATAGGGGGTGTGGAAATGCAGCTGAAATATCACATGGTAACGATAGAGGATTTGGTGCCGGAAAATCATTTTCTGCGGAAGGTAGAAAGGTCACTGGATTTATCGTTTGTGTATGAGGAGACGGCCCACCTATACAGTCGAAGGTATGGCCGTCCGCCCATCGACCCGTTAGTGATAGTGAAATATCTGTTTTTGGGATTTTTTACGGCATCCCATCAGAGCGTCAAATGGAAGAAAGGTGCGCAGACAGCAACTCATTTCGTTGGTATCTATGTCTTGACCTGGATGAACGGGTGCCGGACCACAGTACAATCAGCCAGCTGCGGCGGAAACCAGCGTTTCAGAAAGAGTTCCGGCGGTTGTTTGCGGAAGTGGTGCGAGAGTGCATAGAGAAGGGGCTGGTGAGCGGGAGGCTGGCGGTGACAGACTCCACCCATGTGAAAGCCAACGCCTCCCGGGCGTCAGAGGAACGGGTCGAAATGCCGGAAAGCCCTGGAACATATTGGGAGCGTCTGGACAGCTATGAGGAGGAGGGGCTGGAAACGCTCAAAACGCGGACAGGCGAGCGGCGGACGAAGAAGCGGGTCAGCCGGACAGACCCCGAGGCTGGGCATATGAAACGGCCAGGGAAGCCGCGGGGCCAATACTACCTTTCCCACCAGCCCCTGGACAGCGACCAGGGGATTATCATCGGCTTGACCGTGACGCTGGTGGATGTCCACGATACGGTGCCCTATCTGGAACAGGTGGAAGCTGTCCATCAAAGGGTAATTCCGCTGCAGGCTGCAGCTGCGGACTCGGCCTACGATTTCCCTCTGGCCCACTGGGAATTGGAGAAGCTGGGCTTTGTCCGGCCCCAGCCGGCCCACGACCGAACCCAAGTGAAGTTCAAACGGGATGCGTTCACATATGACGTAGCGAAAGATGTTTACATCTGCCCAAACGGGAATGCTCTGCATCAAAGAGGCCTGTACCGCAGCGACAGCGGTCTGTTCTGGGAATACTGGGCCGACAAGAAGGTTTGCGGCAGTTGTCCCTTGCGGGAAAAATGTTTGAGTGCGTGGGATAAGAGAGGCGCAAGGAAACTCCTGGACAGCTACTTCAGGACCTCTGTTCAGCGGCATTTCTCCAGACGCTGGGAGCCGGAGTACCGTGAGGCACTGAAACAGCGGCAGGTCTGGTGTGAGGGTACCTTCGCCATTCAGAAAAGGTGCCATAATTTAACAGGTGTCTTACGACGAGGTTTAGGGGCA